>DASTVQ010000109.1:0-23010 GCA_035759015.1 Kribbella sp. | reverse complement strand
CCGCGGGGAAGGCCGACCTCGGCTACCTGTTCCTGCCGCGGGCGTGGGGATTCGGGTACGCCGCCGTGGCGTGCGCGGCGGCGCTCGGCTGGCTCGCCGGCGCGCTTCCCGGCGAGCCGCTGGTGCTCACCACCCAGACCGCCAACGTCGGCTCGATGCGTCTCGCGGCGAAGCTGGGCTTCACCGAGGTGGAGCGGTTCGAGGCCTGGGGCGCCGAGCAGTGGCTCGGCATGTGGTCCCCGGTCACGCCGTCCAGTTGAGTTTGCGACGGAACCGCCGGGGAGTACCCGCCCATCCACGCGCGAGCGCCTGCAACCGCGACTTGCCCGCGCGCATGCCGGGCGTCACCTCTAGTCGGTGGATTGGACGGCTTCGGTCGTCAGCGAGGGGCCTGCCACCCGCTGAAGGTAGGCGATCAGGCGAGCGCGGGCTTGGGCGGGCTCACGCTGCCACCTCACCCGTATGTGAGGCCCGCGGCTCACCCGGCGGTCAGGCGCGGCGCTGAGTGGCCCAGTCGCGGATGAGCTCGATGCGCTCGCGGAGCTGCTCCGAGGAGGCATGGGCCGCGGCCGGGCCGCCGAGCTTGCGGCGCAGGTCGTTGTGGATCACGCCGTGCGGCTGGCCGGTGCGATGGTGCCAGGCGGCGACCAGGCCGTTGAGCTCGCGGCGGAGCAAGGAGACCTGCTCGTGGGTCGCGAGCTCGGTCGGGGTCGGGTCGCGCGTCTCGCCACCGACCGCACGTTGCTCGCGCTTCTGTGCCGCGACGGACTTGGCCTGCCGCTTCCGGAGCAGCTCCCGGACCTGGTCCGGCTCGAGCAGGCCGGGCAGGCCGAGGAAGTCCAGCTCCTCGTCCGAGCCGATCTCGCCGCCGGTGCCGTAGTCGCCGCCGTCGTACACGACCCGGTCGAAGCTGGCGTCGGAGCCCAGGGCCTCGAACTTCAGCTCGAGGTCGTCGCTGGCGGCCTCGGTGGCGTTCGCCTGGGCGATCAGGTCGTCCTCGAGGGCGAAGATGTCGCCGTCGTCACCCTTGCTCTTCCGGCCGAGCACGTGGTCGCGCTCGACCTCCATCTCGGCGGCGAAGCCCAGCAGCCGGGTGACCGATGGCACGAACACCGAGGCGGTCTCGCCGCGCTTGCGGGCCCGGACGAACCGGCCGACGGCCTGGGCGAAGAACAGCGGTGTCGAGGTCGGGGTGGCGTAGACGCCGACCGCGAGCCGCGGCACGTCGACGCCCTCGCTGACCATCCGGACCGCGACCATCCAGCGCTGCTCGCCCTCGGCGAAGGTGGCGATCTTCTTGCTCGCGGCCTTTTCGTCGGACAGCACCACCGTCGGCGCCTTCCCGGTGATCTCCCGCAGGGTCTTGGCGTAGGCGCGAGCCGTCGTCTGGTCACCCGAGATGACCAGGCCACCGGCGTCGGGCATGTGCCGGCGCACCTCGGTGAGGCGCTTGTCCGCCGCGGACAGCACCGCGGGCATCCACTCGCCGGTCGGGTCCAGGGCGGTCCGCAGCGCCTGGGCGGTCAGGTCCTTGGTCAGTGGCTCGCCGAGCCGGGCGGCGACCTCGTCACCGGCCTTGGTCCGCCACCGCATCTCGCCGGAGTACGACATGAAGATGACCGGCCGGACGACGTGGTCGCGCAGGGCGTGCCCGTACCCGTAGGTGTAGTCGGCCTTGCTCCGGGCCACGCCGTCGTGGCCGTGCTCATAGGTGACGAACGGGATCGGGCTGTCGTCGCTGCGGAACGGCGTTCCGGTCAGGGCCAGCCGCCGGGTGGCCGGCTCGAACGCCTCGCGGACGCCGTCACCCCAGCTGAGCGCGTCGCCGCCGTGGTGCACCTCGTCCAGGATCACCAGGGTGCGAAACTTCTCCGTCCGGACCCGGAAGGCCAGCGGGTTCACCGCGATGCCCGCGTAGGTCACCGCGACACCCTGGAAGTCCTTGTTGGTCCGGCCCCGGCGCCCGGCGAAGGCGGGGTCGAGCGCGATACCCGCGCGGTCGGCTGCCTCGGCCCACTGGACCTTCAGGTGCTCCGTCGGCGTGACCACCGTGATCCGCTCGATCACCCGGCGATGCAACAGCTCTGAGGCGACCGTCAGCGCGAACGTGGTCTTGCCCGCGCCCGGCGTCGCGACGGCCAGGAAGTCCTTCGGCTGCTTGTCGAGGTAGAGCCTCAGCGCCTCCGCCTGCCAGGCCCGCAGCTTGCTCGCCGTACCCCAGGCGGCACGGTCCGGGTAGGCCGGAGGGAGCACGGCTGGTGTTGCTGGCACGTGCGAAGTCACGGACGGCTTGCTCCCCCGGGGTCGTCTGGTCGGCCGTGCAGGAACGTTACCCGAAGCCGTCGACAAGGTCAGATCGGCGGGCGCCGCAGTCACGTCGTACGGCGGGTCGGCCTGGAAGCCTCGGTGCCGGAGACCTTCCCGACCTGCGCAGAGGTGACGGCGCGCGACTCGCAGGCGAGCAGCCCGGCGTGTCGGGAGCGACCACCCAGGGACGACGGACAGCCCGCGGCCCGAACCTGGACCACTCCTGGCCGGGTTGTCCACAGCCTCGGACGGGCATGGGTGACGTGCCGGACGGCGACCTACACTCGTGGGCATGAGTACTCAGCTGAGCCCCGGCGCCAAGACGGTCGTCGACGAGCGCACCCAGCCGACGCTGGACGAGGGCGATCACGAGCGGTTCTCGCACTACGTGCCGAAGGACAAGCTGACCGAGGCCATGGTGATGGGCACGCCGGTGGTCGCGCTCTGCGGCAAGGTGTGGGTGCCCAGCCGCGACCCGCAGCGCTTCCCCGTCTGCCCGGAGTGCAAGGAGATCTGGGAGTCGCTCAACTCCGGTGACGACGAGGGCGGCGAGGACTGACCAGAGACGCCGGTCAGTTCAGGGTCGGATCATCCGGATAGGTGGCCACGAAGGCCATCTGGTCGCCCTGGCGGCGCAGGACGCGGCGCCACAACCCGTCCGGGTGCAGGCTGAAGACGTCCTCCGGCTCGGACGGCACGACGTACCACGCGCCCTCGGCGATCTCACCCTCCAGCTGACCGCTGCCCCAGCCGGCGTACCCGGCGAAGATGCGCATCCGCTGGATCGCGCCCTCGAGCAGGGCGGGCGGCACGTCCAGGTCGATCAACCCGATCCGGCCGAAGCACCCGCGCCAGCCCGGTGGATCGGCGGACTCCACCACTTCCGCCACCGCGAGCGCACTGTCGGTGCCGACCGGGCCGCCCATGAAGAGCACGCCCGGCTCGCTCACGGTGGTCGACCAGTCGGACAGGACCCGCTCGACCTCCAGGTCGGCGGCCCGGTTGACCACCACCCCCAGCGCACCGTCCTCGTCGTGGTCCAGCAGCAGGATCACCGCCCGGCGGAAGGGCGGCTCGTCGAGAATCGGGGTCGCCACCAGCAGCGAACCGGTCAGGGTCGAGGCCGTCATTCCTCCATCATCGCGTGTCCGGCAACCTTCGCGCTCGGAAACCGGCCCAGGCGCCGAGGGCGACCCCGGCCAGGTCTGCCACGGAGTCGAACGGATCACCGCTGCGATGCGGCAGCAGGAAGTGCTGGACGAGCTCGCTCACGACCGCGTTGACGACCAGCAGCGGGAGCAACAACCGAGCCGGTACGCCCACCCGCAGGCCGGTGTAGGCGACGACCGCGAACAGCAGCAGGTGGGTCACCTTGTCGGCGTACGGGACGCCTGGGTCCGGTGCGGCCTGTCGCGGCGAGTAGAGGCCGTACAGGTGGACCAGGCAGGCCAGCACGAAGCCGGCCCGCCACACGCGGGTCAATGCGCCGCGGAGTCGTCCGGGAAATGCTCCGCGACCGGCGCCTTGCCACCGCACGCATCCCGGACCGCGTGCGCGACGATCGTGTGGACCTCGGGATGGAACACACTGGGCACGATGTAGTCGGCGTTCAGCTCGTCGTCGGTGACGACGCTGGCCAGGGCCTTCGCTGCGGCCAGCTCCATCTCGATCGAGACCTTCGACGACTGCGCGTCGAGCAGGCCGCGGAACACGCCAGGGAAGACCAGCACGTTGTTGATCTGGTTCGCGAAGTCGCTCCGGCCGGTGGCCACCACCGCCGCGTGCTCGTGCGCCGCGATGGGGTCGACCTCCGGGTCGGGGTTCGCCAGGGCGAACACGATGGCGTCCTGGTTCATCGTGGCGATGTCGTCGCCGGTCAGGATGTTCGGCGCGGAGACCCCGACGAACACGTCGGCACCCGCCAGCGCACCCTTCAGGTCGCCGCTGTACTTGGCGGCGTTGGTGTTCTCCGCGATCCAGCGCAGCTCCGGCGAGAGCCCCTCGCGCCCGGGGTGGATGACGCCCGCGATGTCGGCGACGATGGTGTCCTTCACGCCGGCCGCCATCAGCAGCTTCAGGATCGCCGTACCTGCCGCGCCGGCGCCGGACAGCACCAGCCGGACGGAGCCGATGTCCTTGCCCACCACCCGCAAGGCGTTGATGAGGGCCGCCAGCACCACGATCGCCGTACCGTGCTGGTCGTCGTGGAAGACCGGGATGTCCAGCTCCTCACGCAGCCGGGCCTCGACCTCGAAGCAGCGCGGCGCGGAGATGTCCTCCAGGTTGATGCCGGCGAAGCCCGGCGCGATCGCGCGGACCACGGCGACGATCTCGTCGACGTCCTGGGTGTCCAGGCACAGCGGCCAGGCGTCGATGCCGGCGAACCGCTTGAACAGCGCGGCCTTGCCCTCCATCACCGGCAGCGCCGCCTTCGGGCCGAGGTTGCCCAGGCCGAGCACCGCCGAGCCGTCGGTGACCACGGCGACGCTGTTGCGCTTGATCGTCAGGCGCCGGGCGTCGTCGGGGTTGGCCGCGATCGCGAGGCAGACCCGGGCCACGCCGGGGGTGTAGATCATCGACAGGTCGTCGCGGTTGCGGATCGGGTGCTTGGCCTCCATCGAGATCTTTCCGCCGAGGTGCATCAGGAACGTCCGGTCGGACACCCGCCGGATCTCGACCCCTTCGACGGCGCGCATCGCCTCGACCAACCGACCCGCGTGGTCGGTGTCGGCGGCCGCGCAGGTCACGTCGATGCGGAGGCGTTCGTGGCCGGAGGCGGTCACGTCGAGGGCGGTGACGACGCCGCCGGCCTGCTCCACGGCGGTCGTCAGCTTGCTCACCGCCGATCCGCCCGCCGGCACCTCGAGACGGACAGTTATGGAGTAGGAAACGCTCGGCATGGCAGTCACGACGGTGATCTTCTCACGACCCCAGCGGCGGCTTGCCGGGTAAATCCTTTACCCGACGGATCTGGTGGCCCGGGGAAGGGAGATGCGGTGGCGACATCAGCGATGTCGCGGCCCGGGTCGGGGTGTCCACAGCAACAGTGTCGCGGGCTCTGAACGGCAAGTCCACCGTCGACCGCGACCTCGTCGCTCATCCCTCTCGACCAAGCGCCGGGCCGATGCATGCCTGCGGGCTACTCTGCGGAGTCCAGCCACGCGCGCACGGACTCGTTGTGTTCGCCGAGCCTCGGCGGGGCGAGGTTGACCTCGCGAGCGCCGGCGTACGGCTGGTCGTCGAAACGCAGCGGCGGCCCAGGGAGCTGGATGCGCCCGAGGGTCGCGTGCTCGACGTCGATCAACAGCCCCTGCGACCGGGTCTGCTCCCACTCGTAGACCTGCTGGAAGTCCCGCACCTTGCCGGCCGGGATGCCCTTGTCCGCCAGGCGTTCCAGCCAGAGGTCGGCCGGCGCATGCGCGAACGCGTGCTCGATCAACGCGGTCAGCTCGTCGCGGTGGGCGACCCGCTGCGCGTTGTGGGAGAACCGCGCGTCGGCCGGATCGAGCCCCACCAAAGGCGCAAAGATCCGCCACTGCCCCTCACTGCCGACCGCCACCTGCACGATGTCGTCCTGCGTGCGATACATCCCGTACGGCGCGATCTGCGCATGGTGGTTCCCGACCCGCTCGGGCAGTTGCCGGGCCACGGTCCACTTGGTGCCGTGGAACGCGTGCACACCGACCACCGACGCCAGCAGGCTGGTCCGGACCACCCGCCCCTTTCCGGTGGTGCTGCGTTCGTGGAGAGCGGCCAGCGCGCCATAGGCGCCGTACATGCCGGCCAGCAGGTCCGCGATCGGTACGCCGACCTTCGTCGGCTCGACGGCACCAGTGACACTCATCAGGCCGCCCTCCCCCTGGGCGATCTGGTCGTACCCGGCCCGGCCGCCGTCCGGCCCGTCGTGCCCGAAGCCCGTGATCGAGAGGATCACCAGGCCCGGGTTGAGCTCGTGCAGCTGCTCGTCGGAGAAGCCGAGCCGCTCCAGGACGCCCGGCCGGAAGTTCTCCACCAGCACGTCCGCCCTCTTGACCAGCTTGGTCAGAAAATCCTTGCCCTCAGGCGATTTGAGATCCGCGGTGACGGATTCCTTGTTCCGGTTCGCGGACAGGAAGTACGTCGACTCCCGGGCATCCTCGGGCCCTACGAACGGTGGGCCCCAGCCACGGCTGTCGTCCCCGCCGTCCGGCGACTCGACCTTGATCACCCGCGCACCGAGGTCAGCCAGCATCATCGCCGCATGTGGTCCCGCGAGGGCGCGGGTGAGATCGACGACGACCAGGTCCGAAAGCAGGTTCTGCACCGCGCCAGCGTAGGCGGTCAGTGCGGCGGAGCCGGGTCTCCCCGGGTACGCCGGCTTCCCAGGTCACCCTCGACCCAGCCGGACGTCACCCTGCGAACCAGACCGGCCAGGCGTTGGGTCACATCGCGAGGGCGCTCCTGCATCAGCATGTGGCCGGCACCCGGGTACATCCACAGGCGCGCGCTCGGCAGCAGTTCCGCCATCCGGTTGCCGTGGCGCGGCGGGAGAAGCCGGTCGTGGGCTCCGTGCATGATCTCGACCGGAATCTTGTCGAGCACCTGCAGCGCATGCCCCAGGTCGTGCCGGCTGATCGCATCGAAGAAGCCGCTCAGCGAGCGCCCCGGCGTAGCGGCGAGATCGGCCATCAAGATGTCCACCTCGGCCGGATCCGCGTTCTTGCCGAACACCAACCGCCGCATGGCCGGCCGCCGCAACCGACCGAGGCGTACGTCGAGGACGCCCTCGGCCGCCGGGCTTCGGGTTGCTTGGCGGAGGGCACGCCGTTCGAGCCGCTGGGCGGCCACGTTCAGCGCCCTGGGCGCCACCAGCGATGCTGCGGCGTCGAGCCGCTGCGGCAGTCCGAACGGTCTCGACGTGATCTGTCCCGACGACGTACTCACCAACGCTGCCGCGGCGATCCGCCCACCGAACAGCTCGGGACGGCGATCCGCCAGTGCCATCAGGGTCATCCCACCCATCGAGTGCCCGGCGAAGACCACCGGGCCCGTCGGGGCGACGGCATCCAGCACTGCCACCACATCGTCCGCCAGCTGCTCGATCCGCGTGGAACCCACCGGCGCGGGGCCGGACCTCCCGTGACCGCGATGGTCGTAGGCGATCACGCGCACGGCCGATGGACCGAGCACCTGCGGCAGGTCGTCGAACTGGTAGTGCCAACTGCGGGTCGAGCACGTCCATCCGTGGCTCAGGACCACCGTCACGGGCGCGTCCTCGGAGCCGGTGGTCTCGACGTGCAGCCGGACTCCGTCCGGCGTGACCAGCCCGACCTGCGTCGTCATCAGCTCTTCCCAAGCCTCTCGGACCGTCCCACCCAACAAACCAGTATGCCGCCGCTGCCATACGCTCCGCTCGGTCATGCCAGACAATGTCGGCCACCTCCAAGCCCCCGACGATTGTCAGCACCGCGTACCCGCCGTCCCGCATCCAACGCGGCACATCGGTTCGTTCTACGGCTTGCGACCCCTGGTGCAGCCGGATCATCGGTTTGTGGGAGGCGCCGGCCCGGCTATGACCGATCGAAATGCACCACGCGTGATGTCACCTAACGAGTGGTCGCGCGTCCCGGTCGATCGTGCGAACGGCGTACTGGCCGGCGTCGAAGCGCCGGGTCAGTTGCCGGAAGCGGAAGCTGAACGACGGCCAGAGGGTGGTGTTGCGCCCCTCCGAGTCCAGGTACCAGCTTGTGCAGCCGCCGCGCGTCCACACGGTGTTCCGCATCGAGGAGCGGACGCTGTCCACGAACTCCCGCTGCACCTGCGGGCGGACCTCGACCTCGGCCAGCCCGGCGGCATCCATGGTCCGGACCGCGTCCAGGATGTAGGCGATCTGGGACTCGATCATGAAGACCATCGAACTGTGCCCGAGCCCGGTGTTCGGGCCGATCAGCAGGAAGAGGTTCGGGAACCCGGCCACCGCCGTCCCGAGGTGGGCTTCCATCCCGTCGGCCCAGGCCTCCCGCAACGTCCGCCCCTCGCGACCGCGCACCAGGTCCATCACCGGCAGGTCGGTGACCCGGAAGCCGGTGCCGTAGATGATCGTGTCGACCTCGCGCTTCACACCGTCGGCGGTGACGATGCCGGTCGGGGTGACCTCGCGGATCGGGTCCGTGACCACGTCGACGTTGGGTTGCGCGATCGCCGGGTAGTAGTCGTCGGAGATCAGGATGCGTTTGCAGCCGAGGGTGTAGTCAGGCGTCAGCCTGGCCCGCAGCCCGGGGTCGCGGATCTGCTCGTGCAGATGCTTGGCGGCGAGCTTCTGGCCCTGCCTCATGATTGCGGGGAGCTTGGCGAAACCGAGCACGAGCGACTCGCGACCCCAGTAGATGCCGGCCCGGACCGCCTTCTGCACCAAAGGAAAGCGCCGGTAGACCGCGCGCTCCAGGTCGCTGATCCGGCGGTCGGTCCGCGGCAGCACCCACGGCGCCGTCCGCTGGAAGACGTGCAGCTCCTCCACGTCCGGCTGGATGGCCGGCACCAACTGGATCGCCGAGGCCCCGGTGCCGATCACCGCGACCTTCCGCCCGCTCAGCTCCAGCTCGTGGTCCCACTCCGCCGAGTGGAAGACCGGGCCCTCGAACGTCTCGATGCCCGGCAGCTCCGGGTACGAGGGCTCGGCCAGCGGGCCCATCCCCGACACGAGGATGTCGGCCGTCAGCTCCCCCTGCGAGGTCTGCACCCGCCAGCTCCCCGCCTCCCACCGGGCGGACTCGACCGCGTGCCCGAAACGGATGTGCGGCCGGATGCCGAAGTCATCGGTCACCTTGCGCAGGTACGCCTCGATCTCGGGCTGCGGCGAGAAGGTGGAGGACCACTCAGGGTTCGGCGCGAACGAGAACGAGTAGAGGTGCGACGGCACGTCACACCGACAGCCCGGGTAGGTGTTGTCCCGCCACGTACCGCCGACGTCCTCGGCCCGCTCCAGCAGCACGAAGTCGTCGTACCCGGCCTGCTTCAGCCGGATGGCCATCCCGAGGCCGGCGAATCCGGTACCGATCACCGCGATGCGGGTGCGCGTCTGCTGTGCGGCGGGCGCCATCCGGACCTCCTCAGAGCGGGACGGAAGCAGATCTTACCCGCAGTAAGTTACTCGGAGTCAGTTAGACTCCGCAAGTGACCTCCACCACGACAGGTGACACGACAGGCAACCCGCCACGGCGACGGGACCGGGCCGCACGGGAGCGGGAGATCCTCGACGCCGCCGAGCAGAGCTTCGGCGAGCGCGGCTACCAAGGCACCTCGATGGACGACATCGCCGCCCGCGTCGGTGTCTCCAAGCCGCTCGTGTACCAGTACTACGGCTCCAAGGACGGCCTGTTCCTCGCCTGCCTGTCACGCCTCCGCGCCCAGCTCCTCGAGGTGGTGTCCGACGCGGTCCTGGCCGGCCCGGACGTCGAACGGTCCATGTACGCCGGGTTCGTCGCCTGGTTCCGGTTCCTCGACGACCACCCGCGGGCGTGGGCCGTGATGGTCGACGAAGGCATGCTCGCTGCCGGCCCGGCGGCGGAGGCGGCCGACCAGGTCCGCGCCGACTTCGTCGACCTGATCGCCACGATGGTTCGGCTCAACCTCCCAGCCGCGCACGAGGTCGACGAGGACGACATCCAGGTGGTCGCCCAGGCCATCTCCGGCGCCACCGAGCGGCTGGCGATCTGGCGCACCAGAGCCGGCGGCGGCCCACCGCCGGAGAAGGTGGCCCGCACCCTGATGCGACTGTTCTGGCATGGCCTCGACACCACGCGCGGCGGGACCCCCTGAGCGCAGCGCGAACTTTCCGTACCGCCCGAGCGTCGCAACGCTGGACAGCAGCGGCGGAACGGAGCGGGTGGAGCTCGGATGCCCAGTCGCAAGGCTCGACGGTCGGCTCGGCGGCCGCCGTCCGTGTGGCGAACGCTGGGGCTGACCCTGCTGGGCGCCCTGCTGCCGGGATCCGGGTTCGTTGTCGCCGGACGCGTAAAGCTCGGCGCCTTCGTCCTGGCCGCGACCGCGTTGCTCCTCGGCTCGACGGCATTCGTCGCCCTCTCCCAGCGAGAGCAGGTCGTCCGGTCGGCCGTCGACCCCGACCGGTTGCTCGCCCTGACCGCGGGTCTTGCCGTGCTGCTCGTCGCCTGGGTCACCGTCATCATCACCTCGCACCGCGCGCTGCGACCGGCAGGTCTCACCCCGGGCGCCCGAGCAGCGGGTTCGGCCTTCGTGGGTCTGCTCAGTTTCACCATCGCCGCGCCGCTGGCGTTCGCCGCGGAGACCGCGATGACCCAACGCGATCTGGTCCAGAGCGTGTTCGCCTCCGGGAAGAGCAAGAGCGCGACCCGGCCGACGGTCGACAAGGACGACCCGTGGGCCGGAACTCCGCGGCTGAACGTCTTGCTGCTGGGTGCTGATGACGGAGCTGGACGCAAGGGTGTCCGGACCGACACGGTGATCGTCGCCAGCATCGACACCTCGACGGGCGACACCGCGCTGATCTCGCTGCCCCGCAAGCTGATGTTCATGCCGTTCCCCGAGGACTCCCCGCTGCATGAGGTCTACCCGGACGGATTCGGCAAGGATGGCATCAGTATGGAGGATCGGCTGGAATGGATGCTGGACGCGATGTATCGCAACGTGCCCGAAGCCCATCACCACATCCTCGGACCATCCGACAACGAAGGCGCCGACATCCTCAAGGTGTCGGTGGGCGAGGCCACCGGTCTGGCGATCGACTACTACGTCCAGGTCAATCTCGAGGGGTTCAGCACACTCGTCGAAGCGCTCGGCGGCATCACCGTGAACATCAACTACCCGATTCCGGTCGGCGGCAGCGACGACGCGGGGGTCCCACCGTCGCGGTACCTGCGGCCCGGCCCCAACCAGCACCTCGGCGGCGTCGACGCCCTGTGGTTCGCGCGCGGGCGCTACAAGGTGCCGAACCCGGACGAGGCCCGGCAGGCGCGGCAGCGGTGCGCCATCCGCGCGATCGCCGAGAAGGCCGACCCGGCCACACTGGTGACCAACTACCAGCAGCTGGCCAAGGCGGGGAAGAATCTGCTCCGCACGGATATCCCGCAGGACTTGCTGCCCGCCTTCGTCGCCCTCGGCCTGAAAGTGAAGTCGGCCAAGGTCGTCAGCGTTCCGCTGGACGGGCATGCGCTGAGGTTCGCCTACCCTCATCCCGACTACGAGGGGCTGCGCAAGGTCGTCGCCACAGCGCTCGAGCCGAAGAAGCAACCGGCCCCGCGATCGACGGCCGGCCCTACGGCGAAACCGACCGGCAAGAGGGCCGAGCCGAAAGGCACCGAGAACCTTCAGGACGCGTGCAAGTACCGACCGCAGCAGCGGTGACGTGAGCACACCGGTCTGCCGGTTGTGGTCTGATCGGGGTGATGCGAGGGTTCAAGGTGCCGCCGACGGCGATGGTGCTGGGTGGCGTCGTCTCGGTGCAGTTCGGCGGGGCCCTGGCGGCCAAGCTGATCGCTCGGATCGGCGCGCCGGGTACTGTCGCGCTCCGGCTCGCGCTGGCGGTTCCGGTGCTGCTGCTGATCGCGCGGCCCCGGCTGCGCGGACGGACCAGACGGGATCTCCTGTCGGTTGTTGCCTTCGGCGTCGTCCTCGGCCTGATGAACCTGTCGTTCTACCTCTCGCTGGAACGGCTCCCGCTCGGGGTCGCCGTGACGATCGAGTTCATCGGGCCGCTCGGACTGGCCGCGGCGATGTCCCGGCGTCGGCGCGACCTCCTCGCGGTGGCGGCGGCCGCCGTGGGCGTCGTACTGGTGAACGGGAATGAACTGTCGGCGGTCGACTGGCTCGGAGTCGCGTTCGCCGCGTTGGCCGGCATGCTCTGGGCCTGCTACATCCTGCTCAGCGCCGAGACCGGCCGCCGGTTCGCCCGGCTCGATGGGTTGGCGCTCGCGATGGTGGTGAGCACGGCGCTCACGGCACCCGCCGGGCTCGTCAGCGCCGGCGACGAGCTGCTGCACTGGGATGTACTCGCTGTCGGCGCTGCGATCGCTGTCTTGTCCTCGGTTCTTCCATACTCCCTGGAGACGCTGGCCTTGCGACGGATGAGGCCGGCCGTGTTCGGGATCCTGATGAGCCTGGAGCCGGCGGTCGCCGCCGCGGCCGGCTTCCTCGTGCTGGACCAGCGGCTGACCGCCGTACAGCTGGCCGGAATGGTGTGCGTGGTCGGGGCGTCGATCACGATCACCCGTACGCGGCGCTCGGAGGCGCCCGACCTCTGACAGATGTCACGGGTACGTCGTGACGCGCGGCCCGGGTGGCGACGCCGCCGGCACAGCATCGTGGTCGGCATGACGACAACGACTGCGGTCACCCTCGACGGAGTGACCAAGAGGTACAGCGGAGTGCAGGCCGTGGCTGGGGTGGACCTCACGATCCGGCCCGGTGAGGTGGTGGCACTGCTGGGCCCGAACGGAGCCGGCAAGTCGACCACGATCGAGATGCTGCTCGGGCTGGTTCGGCCCGACCAGGGCGCGGTGGCGGTGTACGGCGCCGCCCCGTCCGAGGCGATCGCCGGCGGCCGGGTGGGCGCGATGCTGCAGAGCGGCGGCATCATCGAGGACGCCAGGGTGGGTGAGCTGGTGTCGCTGCTGGCGAGCCTGCACAACGACCCGCTGCCGGTCACGGACGCGCTCGAGCGCGCGGGCATCGCCGATCTGTCCGGTCGCACCTTCAAGGCGCTGTCGGGCGGGCAGAAGCAGCGCGTCCGGTTCGCGATGGCGATCGTCGCCAGGCCCGACCTGATCGTGTTGGACGAGCCCACCACCGGGATGGACGTCGAGTCTCGGCGGGCCTTCTGGAACTCGATGCACGCCGAGACCGCGATGGGCCGCACGGTGCTGTTCGCCACCCACTACCTGGACGAGGCGGACAACTACGCCGACCGGGTGGTGCTGATGCGCGACGGCCGCTTGGTGGCCGACGGGACCGCCGCACAGATCAAGGCGACGGTCTCGGGCCGCACCATCCGGGCCACCGTGCCGAACGCGGACCTGGCGCGTCTGGCGTCGCTGGACGGCGTCCACAACGTGGAGACGCGGGGCGACGTGGTGTTGCTGCAGTGTGCTGACTCCGACGGCGTCCTGCGCTACCTGCTGACCAACACCCCTGCCCACGACATCGAGGTGTCCTCCCCCGACCTCGAGGACGCCGTACTCGCGATCGGTGACGCCGACGCGGCAAGCCAGGAGGCACACGCATGAACCTGGACTACCTGCTCTTCGACCTCCGCCGCACGATGCGCAACAAGCGGGTGCTGATCTTCTCGGGCCTGATGCCGTTGGTGCTGTTCTTGATCTTCGGGTCGAACCTCAAGGGCCAGACGATGGACCGAACCGGCATGTCCGCGGTCGCCTACGTGATGATCAGCATGGCGATGTTCGGGTCCATGTCCGCCGCGATGAGCAGCGGCGGAGCGATCGCGCTGGAGCGCGACGGCGGCTGGAACCGGACGCTGCGGCTGACCCCGCTGAAGCCGCACGCCTACATCACCAGCAAGGTGCTGCTCTCGCTCGCCCTGGCGATCCCCCCGCTGGTGATCGTGTTCGCCACCGCGATCCTCGCCGACGGGGTCCGGCTGTCGGCGATGGACTGGCTGACGGTCGTGCTCGCGTCCTGGCTGGGTGCGCTGCCGTTCGCCGGCCTCGGTCTGATCATCGGGTACGTCGCCAAGCCGGACAGCGTGCAGCCGGTCAGCGGCCTGACGACGATGTTGATCGCGGCCTTCGGCGGACTGTGGATCCCGGTCGAGCAGATGCCGAACGTGATGAAGCACATCGCGCAACTGACGCCGGCGTACTGGACGGGTCTGACCGCGCGGAGCCCGCTGACCAACGCCGGGTTCGACAGCCAGGCGCTCTGGGTGGTGCTCGGCTGGACCGTGGTCCTCGGCGCGATCGCGCTGCGCCGGTTCCGCGCCGACACCGCGCGGGCCTGACCCCGCCCCTTCGAGCGCCGGATAACGTGACCATCGTGAGCAGCCAGAGCCCCCTGCTGAGGCAGGCCGATCCCGACCGCGGGGGGCCTGGCCGGTGGGGTTGGCTGGCGGCCTCGGTCTGGCTGTTCTACCTGAGCGAGCCGCTCCAGACGATGGTCACCAAGAGCCACGGAATGGAGCGGGTCGTGGGCATCGCGGCCCTGACCCTCTTCGCGCTGGGTTATCTGTCGTTCTTCGGCTGGGCCCGGCGGCTGCGCGGCGGCGCCACCCCGCGGGTCACCTGGCAACGCCTGGGCTACCTGGCCGGGATGCTCGCACTGGCGGCGCTGACGGTGCCGGCGGCCGGCCAGGCAGCGCTGCCCTGCCTGGTGTACGTCGTGGCGCTGGCGATGATGTCGTTGCCGCTCAGGCTCGGGATAGCCATCACCTTGTTGCTCCTGGCAACGGCTGAGCTGTCGCTGCGGCTAGTGCCGGGGTGGAGCGACAAGGGGAGCTACGGCTTCGCGATCGTCCTCGGCGCACTGGCGGTGTTCGGGATGCGCCGGGCGATGCAACGGTCCATCGAGCTTGCCGAGGCCCGCAAGGACATGGCCGAGCTGGCGGTCCAGGAGGAGCGGAACCGGTTCGCCCGGGACCTGCACGACATCCTCGGGCACTCTTTGACCGTGATCACGGTCAAGGCCGAGCTGGCCGGGCGGTTGATCGACGCGCAGCCGGAGCGGGCCAGGACCGAGGTCGGCGACGTGGAGCACCTCGCCCGCGCGGCGCTGGCCGACGTCCGGGCCGCGGTGGCGGGGTATCGCGAGCTCAGCCTGGCCGGAGAGCTCGTCTCCGCGCGAGCGGCGCTGCAGGCCGCCGACATCGGGGCCGACCTGCCGAACAGCGTGGACGAGGTCCCGGAGGAGCAGCGCGAGCTGTTCGCCTGGGTGGTACGCGAAGGAGTCACCAACGTGGTCCGGCACTCCGGCGCCAAGCGCTGCGCCGTGAAGGCCAGCGCCACCGAGATCGAGGTGACCGACGACGGCACGGGACCGACCGCGGGCGCCGGTACTCCCGGCCACGGCCTGGTCGGCCTGCGGGAACGAGCCGCCAAGATGGGCGCGACCCTGGACGTCGGCACCGCCCCGTCCGGTGGGTTCCGACTGGCCGTCAGGGTGACGGCGTGAGCACGACCATCCGGCTGCTGCTTGCCGACGACCAGGCGCTGGTCCGGGGCGCCTTGGCCGCTCTGCTCGACCTGGAGCCCGACCTGGAGGTGGTGGCCGAGGTAGGCCGCGGGGACGAAGTGGTCGAGGCCGCGCGCACCTCGACCCCGGATGTCGCCCTGCTCGACGTGGAGATGCCCGGGCTGGGCGGCATCGAGGCGGCCGCCGCGCTGCGGTCCGCCGTACCGGGCGTGCGCGTGCTGATGGTCACCACCTTCGGCCGGCCCGGCTACCTGCGCCGCGCGCTGGAGGCCGGGGCTGCCGGGTTCGTGGTCAAGGACACCCCGGCCGCGCAGCTCGCGGAAGCAGTACGCCGGGTGCACCAGGGACTGCGCGTGGTCGACCCGTCGCTCGCGGCTGAGACCCTGGTGGCGGGTACCAGCCCGCTGACCGCCCGCGAGTCGGACGTGCTGCGATCGGCCCGCGGCGGCGGCACCGTCGCCGACGTCGCTCGTGAGCTCCACCTGTCGGAGGGCACCGTGCGTAACCACCTGTCCGCGGCGATCGGCAAGACCGGCGCGCGGACCCGGGCCGAGGCGGTCCGCATCGCTGTCGACAATGGCTGGCTCTGACTTCGTTGACTTAAGGTGGCGGTGGGAGAAGGGGGCCGTCATGTCGGTGGAGACGTTCAGTACGAAGGCTCGCCTGGCCGATACGGGTGAGGGAATCACGGGCGAAGAGCTCCAACTGGCGGCACGCAACCACGGGATGCCGCTGGAGGCGTTGCGCTACGACCTCACCCCGGCCGGGCTGCACTACATCCTGGTGCACTACGACATACCCGCTGCCGACGCGGCGTCGTGGCGGCTCACGCTCAGTGGTTGCGTGGAGCAACCGCTGTCGTTCGGACTGACCGAGCTGCGCGCGATGGGTCGGGAGACCGCGCGCGTCACCCTCGAGTGCGCGGGGAACGGCCGGGCCGGGTTGCAGCCGAGGCCGATCAGCCAGCCCTGGTTGGTGGAGGCCGTCGGCACCGCCGAGTGGACCGGCGTACCACTGATCGACCTGTTGAACGCGGCGGGCCTGCGCTCCGACGCGGTGGACGTCGTCTTCACCGGTGCGGACCACGGGATCGAGCGAGGCGTCGAGCAGGACTACCAGCGTGGCCTGAGCGTGGCGGAGGCGCTGAAGGCGGGGGCGATCGTGGCGTGGGAGATGAACGGCCAGCCGCTGCCGCCGCAGCACGGGTACCCGCTGCGCCTGGTGATGCCCGGCTGGTACGGCATGGCGAGCGTGAAGTGGTTGCAGTCCATCGAGGTGATCGACCACGAGTTCACCGGCTACCAGAACGCCGTCTCCTACCGGTTCCGGCAGGAGGCCGAGGAGCCGGGCGAACCCGTCACCCGGATCGAGCCACGAGCCCTGCTCATCCCGCCCGGGCACCCGGACTTCCTCAGCCGCGCTCGCTTCGTACCCGCGGAAACCATCACCCTGCACGGCAGGGCGTGGTCGGGCTGGGCGCCGATCGAGCGGGTCCAGGTCAGCGTGGACGCCGGCACCACCTGGCACGACGCCGACCTGGACCCCACCGCGGGCGGCGACCTGGCCTGGCGCGGTTTCCGCTACGAGTGGCAGGCCAGGCCGGGCGAACACGTCCTCACGGCCCGCGCACACGACGCAAGCGGCCGGGTCCAGCCGGTCCAAGCACCCTGGAACCGCGGCGGCTTCGCCAACAACAGCGCCCAGCGCCTCACCGTCGTCGTCACCTGACGACCCACGCCCCACCCACGCCCGCGCGCAGCCCAACGCACGCCTGCGCGCTGCCCTGCCCACCCCCGCAACCATCGGTCCGAACCTGCCCACCTCCCCCGCGACCATCGGTCCGAACCTGCCCACCTCCCCGCGACCATCGGTCCGAACCTGCCCGTCCTGGGGGCGGCGATCGATGCGCACGGTCCCCGGCGAACCGCGTGTCGGTCGTCGATCCGCCGCGGCCGGTTCCATCATGAGGAGTGGGAGTCGCACGAATCTCACTCACGGGGTGCGGTCGATGAGCAGCTTCGGCATGGGACCGGAAGGACCAGGACTCGGCACACAGGTCCACCTCCACGCGCGGATCTTCCGCCGGACGGAGGGACCACCGGGCAGTCCCTGGTACGTCGACATCGACGACCTGGCGGACCCCCAACCGGACGACCCGTACTGGTACGGCTACTACGGGTCGCAGCGGGCTGCGGTCGACGCCGCCTGCCAACGGATGGCGGCACTCCGGCGGGACCGGCCCGCCCGCATCAGCCAACAAGCGTTGCCAAGAGCAACGTCAGCGGCCTGATCATTCGGGTTCGTTGTGGTTGGTGCCACCGATCCGGTACGGGGTGGTGACGCCTTCGTAGGCGAGGTGTGTCATCAGGCCCTGCGAGGCGTGCGGCAGGTTGTGGCAGTGGTCCATCCAGACGCCCGGGTTGTCCGCGAGGAAGGCGATCTCGAAGGTCTCGTCGTCACCGACCTCGAGCGAGTCCACCCACCACGGGCTGCCGGTCGCCGGCTTGCCGTCGCGGCTCAGGACGACCGCGTGGTGGCCGTGCAGGTGCATCGGATGGGCCTGGCCGCTGGTGTTGCTGATCTTCATCCGGACCACGTCTCCCTCCGTGACCATGAACATCGGTACGTCGGGGTACTTGTGGCCGTTGATCGTCCACCACAGCCCGGGCACCCCGTCGAGGAAACCGGGGCGCCGGCCGATCCGGTACTCGAAGCGCCGGTCCGCCTGCTCGGGGTCGAACGCGAGCGGCGCCGGCGTGCCGTAGCTCAGCAGGTCGACCGTCTTGTCCGACAGCGCCGCGCCAGGCGGTTCGGAGCCGCTCGGGCCGATGGTGAGCGAGGTGGCCGCCGAGCCGGCGTCCAGCCTCAGGGCAGCGCTCGCGGGAATGGTGGCTTCCAGGTCCACCCGCCCTCCAGCGGGCAGGAGATAGGCCTCGCCGTCGACGGGAGTCGGGCCGTTCACGTCTTCGCCGTCCACCGCCACCACGGTGTAAGGCGCGCCGACCAGGCCCGTCCGCAGGATGGCGTTGTCGGTGTTCAGTACGCGTACCCGGACGCGCGTCCCGGCGGGAAGATCGACCCGCTGCGAGCCGGTCCTGCCGTTGATGCTGCGCCGGTCGTCGTAGGTGTGGATCGTGGCGACGACCTCCTTCGCCGGACCGGTCTGCCGCGGCTCGATCACGATGGTCCCGAACAGGCCGTCGCGGACCTCCTCGCTGGAGACCTGGTGCGAGTGGTACCAGAAGCTGCCGGCCTGCTCGGCGCGGAACCGGTAGACATGCTTGCCGCCGACTGCCACCGCGTCCTGCGTCACGCCGGCCACGCCGTCCTCGGCATTCGGTACGTCGACGCCGTGCCAGTGCAAGGTGACTCCGTTGCGCACGGACGCGTTCACCAGGGTGACCTCCACCAGATCACCCTGATTCGCGCGGATGACCGGTCCCGGCGAGGTGCCGTTCAGGGTGAACCCGTCCACTGACTCTCCGCTGGCCAGGTTGAACTTCTGCTTGCGCGCTGTCAGGGTCACCGCGACGTCAGGAGTCCCGGTGTTCGGTCCGGTCAGCTCCGCGACGCTCCTGGCCGCCTGATGGTGGTTGCCATGGTCGGCCATCGCCGGCCCGCCACCGTAGTCGGCGTACCCCATCTCCGTTGCAGAGTAATCATTCGGGACCAGGCTGGTCGCCCAGAGCCAGCCCAGCGGCAGTAGCACCGCGAGGGCCACGCCCAGAGCGACCAGCCGGCCCCGTAGCCCGCGGCCCGACTCAGCCACTGGTCACGGACTCGACAGGCGCGGGCTGCGCGGCCCGACGCGCCGCCGCACCGGCGACGCCTGCGATCGCCAGACCATTGATCCCGTGCAGAACGCCCAGCGCGGGCACACCGAAGGACACCACGGCCAGTAGCATCTGCAGGACCACCAGGCCGACCACGATCCCGGCAAGCGTCCGCCCGCGTGGGACCTTCGTCAGGAACGCCACTATCAGCAAGATGATCGCCAGCACCCCGATCACCGTGCCGGCGATGCTGTGGTAGGTCTGACCGAAGTTGCTGTAGTTCGAGTCGATCGTCGCCCCGTCGTCCGCGTCGTTGGCGATGGTGAAGCCGGCCAAGGCGACAGCCGCGACCTGCAACACCACGCCGAGCGCGATCAGCAGGGCCAGCACCCGATATGCCGCCCTCATACCCGTCGCTCCTGCCGACGACGCCGTACGACGAAGATGGCCGCGGCGGTCAGCAGTAGCGGCAGCACCGGCGGGTGGCCGCCGCCGACCACACATGCGATGGATGCCAGCACGCCGAAGACGACAAGGGCCAACAGCAACGGCAGTGGGATCCCGCCCGGGCCGCTCCTGCGCCCCTGCACCCAGGGCGGACCGCCGGCGCCCCACGGGCCCCGGCCGCGCCGGCCACCTGCCTCCTGCGGGGCTGTCCAGGGCGCGCCGACGCCCCAGCCCCAGGGCCCGGCCCGGTCCGGCTCTTCGCCCGCTGCGGTCGGGCCCGCGCTCCGGCCTCCACCGGGCAGGTCGGCGAACAACGCCGCGAGGTCTGCCGCGGTCTTCGCCTGCAAGGCCCCGTCGACCCGCTCGGTGTGCTCCTCCGTGGTGAGCCGACCGGCCTCGTAGTGCTCGCCGAGGCGCCGGACGGCGTCGTCCCGTTCCTGGTCGCCGATGCGGATCCGCCCGCCCGGCCTGTCGTCGTACTCGTTGCCGCTCATGACACTCCTCGATCGCGCAGATGTGACTGCCTCGATCGTGTCCGCGGAAGCGGGTTCCTCGCGTCGGCCCGGCGGCTACACCTCAGGTACCACCCGGGGCGCAGCCTGCGCCCCGGACGGCCGTACGACGTACTACTCAGGGCGTAGCGCCACCCCGGGGAATCCCTGGCTCAGGACGCCGTCCGCACATCGAGCAGGACCGCGGTCTCCGGCCACTGCGCCGGAACCTGGACATTGACCGCGGCCAGCGCCGCACCGTTGAGCTCCACCTGACCACCGTCGACCCACCACGGGGCAGGTCGCGACTCCGACCCCGGCGTCGCGAACCGGCTGACCCGGTATGTCCGGCTCGGCTCCAGTCCCGGCAGTCGCACCCTCACCACGTCCGAGGTGATCGATTGCGCAAGCTGTACGGCCGCGTACACCCCCCGCGAGGCGTCGTGCGCAACAACCCCATGCCGAAGTCCAGGACGTCATGTCTCGGCTCAGGGCGAGAGACTCCTTCGCCGGACCGATCGCAGCCAGCTGTCCACCTTCGTCACATCCGGGCCCGCCGGCAGCACCGTGTTCTGCAGGGCGTCGTCCAGCTCACGGTGCAGCCCCAACCGCCACCGCTCCACCTCGTCCCAGGACAGCTCACCGCGCCGTACGGCGAGAAGGCGGTCGCGATCCGGGCCCACATCGACGGTGAGCCGGCCGTCGCGCAACAAGGTACGGGCCCCGAGCAACAACCGGATCAGGTGCATCACGTGCTTCCAGCGCGGCGAGCCCTCACGGCGGAAGTCGGCCTCCAGCTTCTTGAACTGGCTCAGCACGTAGCCCGAGTACGTCTGGTAGGCCAACTGCGACAGGAATGCCGACCGGAGGCCCACCAGCTCTTCCCCCAAGGGGGTCTGCCGAACGACCAGCGGCGAGTGCAGCACCTCAAGCAGGTTCGGGTTCGCCTTCAGCGCGAGCTCGCAGAACCGCTCCACCTCCCACGAGAACCACTGCGGGTCGGGGCCGTCGACATGCGCGGGCGGCTTCGCGAGCGACCAGAAGGACTCCGTCGGAGCGACATAGACCCCACGGATGTCCGTGTCGGAGGTATCGGTGCTCAACCCAAAAGCGCGCGAGCCGACCACCGCGGCGTAGATCGTGTGCTCTCGGACCAGCTGGTCGCCATCCGCCTCGGCGATCAACGTTGCCTCATCCTGGTACGCCGTACGCAGGCTGAGCTGATCCCGCTCACAGCCCGCCTCCCGACCGTCGGCGAGTCTCACCAGATAGTTCCCATCCTCGGTGAGCCCGACCACCCGGCCGGTCGCGCCTCGCTGCGCCGTACCGCCTGCCGTGTCGCGACGGGCCACCCGCAGAACAACCTGCGTGCCGATGGGCAGCTGCGGAGCCTGAGGCGACATGCCGCCATGCTCTCCCATCCGGAGGTCTCGCCCATGGGTGGCAACGGTCTGACACTCTGCAACCATGTGACCACTCTCGGTCTACCAAATCCGATTACTCGGCGGTAGATTCTGATCACGGCGGTCGCCACGGGGGCGGAGCGGGCCGTCGACCTTCGGCGAGAGAGGCCTTCCGGTGCGCATTCCGCGAAGTCGTCGTCAGTCCACAGCACTCCTCACCCTCGTCCTGGCGGCCGCCGGCCTGGTCGCCACCAGTCCCACCGCGCACGCGGACGGTCCCGGCACCGGGACGCCGTACGTCGTCATCGTCGGGGACTCCTACATCTCCGGTGAAGCCGGTCGCTGGGCCGGCAGCTCCAACAACTCCGAGACCCCGGCCGACGCGCTCGGCGGCCACGCCTACCACGACAACGCCGACGGCACGGCCGAGACGATCCCCCGCTGCCACCGCAGCAGGTCTGCCGAGGCCTTCGTCGGCGGCGGTGTCGGCGGGCTCAACCTGGCCTGCTCGGGCGCCAAGACCGCCACGGCCAACGGCGACTACTTCAAGCCGGGGCTGGACTTCTACGACGACGGCGCGGGCCATCTCGGTCAGGCCAAGGTGCTGCAGCAGTTCGCGAGCAGCCACAACGTGAAGCTCGTGGTCGCCTCGATCGGCGGCAACGACTTCAACTTCGCCTCGATCGTGACCTCTTGCGTGACGGACTTCCTCACGTCGCCGTCGTGGTGGCCCGACTACTGCAAGGACGACTCGTCGGTGGTCGCGAACTTCACCTCCGCCAACATCACCGTCGTACGGGCCCGGATCGCCACCTCGCTCCAGAACCTGCGGACCGCGATGCGCAACGCCGGCTACGCGGACGACGCCTGGACCCTGCTGGTACAGACGTACCCGTCGCCGATCCCGACCGGGAGCGGGTTCCGGTACGGGCAGAGCGGCTTCACCCGGCAGAGCGTTGGCGGGTGTGGCTTCTGGAACGCCGATGCCGACTGGGCGAACGCCACCGCACTGCCGACCATCAACAACACCGTCCGCGCCGCCGTCGGCCAGTCCGGCCTGACCAATACCCGAACGCTGGAACTGACCTCGGCGTTGAACGGCCGGCGCCTGTGCGAGAAGAGCGTCGGGCTGTACGAAGAGGTCGGCCTCTCGTCGTGGACGCAGCCGACCGCAGTGGATCGGACGGAGTGGGTGAACCAGATCCGCACCGTCACCACCGTCGGCTCCAACTACTACGTCCAGGAATCGCTGCACCCGAACTACTGGGCACAACTGGCGACTCGCAACTGCGTGCGCCAGGCCTACAACGGGGGCACACCCAGAGGCGGGAACTGCACCATCGCCGGCACCGGCTTGCTGAACGGCGAGCCGAGGATGACCCTCAGCTGACGGCGTCCTGCGGCGCGAGGACCAACAGGGTCGCGGCTCCG
>DASTVQ010000108.1:0-9522 GCA_035759015.1 Kribbella sp. | reverse complement strand
TTTGAGGACGACGTCCTCGGTACCGGGTGGGACGGCGATCACAAAACACGAGAGGCCGACGGCGGTCGCTGCCGAGAGTCCACGTACCGCGTGGACGAGCAGCGAGTCGCCACCGACCTCCCGAAACGCCTTCGGGGTCTCACCACCGAGTCGCAGCCCCAGCCCGGCCGCGTGAATCACGACCGCGCTACTCATACGAAGCTGCTTCGGACTGCGTTCGGCTGTTAGGAGGCGAGGACCTCGTCGAGGATGGCCTCGGCCTTGTCCTCGTTGGTGTGCTCGGCCAGGGCCAGCTCGGAGACGAGGATCTGGCGAGCCTTCGCCAGCATCCGCTTCTCACCGGCGGACAGCCCACGGTCACGCTCGCGGCGCCACAGGTCGCGGACGACCTCTGCCACCTTCAGCACGTCACCCGAGTGCAGCTTCTCAAGGTTCGCCTTGTAACGTCGCGACCAGTTGGTCGGCTCCTCCGTGTGCGGTGCGCGCAGCACGTCGAAAACGCGCTCCAGGCCGGCCTGATCCACGACGTCACGCACGCCGACGAGATCAAGGTTGCACGCGGGGACCCGGACGACCAGGTCGTTCTGAGCGACGATCCTCAAGACCAGATAGGTCTTGTCCTCACCTTTGATCTGACGGGTCTCGATGTCCTCGATGACGGCCGCACCGTGGTTGGGGTAAACAACCGTCTCGCCGACTGTGAAAGTCATATGTCACGTGCCCCTTTCCTCCTCCAGAGTACCACGGTGCCGGTGGTGCGGCCGGGGCGTTTGCGCTGGTCAGAGGCCACTTCGCGGCTTGACAAACGCTGTCCGGCGTGCCACGGACGCGTCGGATGGTTGCCTGGGACACGGGTGAGAGGTGGAGTCGCCGACGAGCCCGGTCGGCGCGCTCGCTACGCTGTGCTGCGCCGGAGGCCCAAAGCCTGGCGGCATCCACCGGTTGTAGGAGAGGGATCCCAGTGCCCATCACGTTGACCCCGCGCACCGTCCGGCGTACCGCCCTGGTCGGCGCCACCGTCACTCTGAGCATCGCGGTGACGGCCTGCGGCGCCGGCTTCGACGCACAGACCAGCAAGTTCTACCAGGCAGCGGAAGGCACCAACGCGACCTCCGGACCGATTGCCGTGCGCAACATGCTCGTGCTGGCATCCGAGGACGGCAAGGGCGAACTGCACTCCGCGATCGTGAACACCGGTCAGGACGAGGACACGCTCACCGACATCACCGCTGCACCGGCGGACGCGCCGACCTCGGACGGCTCGGTACCGGCTGACACGGCGACCACCGTCACGTTCGGCAACGTCCGGCCGCTGACGCTGCAGGCCGGGACCTCCCTGGTGCTGCCGCCGACCACCGGCAAGCCAGTCACTGTCACCGGGGGCAAGCCGGGCCAGATGATCAAGGTCACCATCACGTTCGGCAAGGCCGCCCCGATCACCACCTCGATCCCGGTGCTGACCACGGACCACTACTCACCGTCGCCGCGACCGGACGCCGAGTGAGCCCGGCTTGAGGCCTCAGGCTTCGAACTTGTAGCCCAGGCCCCGCACGGTGACCAGGTGCTGCGGGTTCGACGGGTCCTTCTCCAGCTTGGACCGCAACCGCTTCACGTGGACGTCGAGCGTCTTGGTGTCGCCCACGTAGTCGGCACCCCAGATCCGGTCGATCAGCTGCCCGCGGGTGAGCACCCGGCCGGTGTTGCGAAGCAGCATCTCGAGCAGCTCGAACTCCTTCAGCGGGAGCCGGATCTCGGCGCCGGAGACGGTCACCACGTGGCGTTCCACGTCCATCCGGACGGGGCCGGCCTCCAGGGTGTCGGGCAGCAGCTCGACGTCCTGGCCGCGACGCAGCACCGCCCGGATCCGGGCGAGCAGCTCGCGCGGGCTGTACGGCTTGGTGACGTAGTCGTCGGCGCCCAGCTCCAGGCCGACCACCTTGTCCACCTCGGTGTCCTTGGCGCTGACGATGATCACCGGCACGTTGCCGCGGCTTCGCAGCGCCCGGCACACCTCGGTGCCGGACAGCCCCGGCAGCATCAGGTCGAGCAGCACGATGTCGGCGCCCGCCCGGTCGTACTCCTCCAGCGCGTCGGGGCCGGTCTCGGCCACGGCGACCTCGAAACCCTCCTTGCGCAGGACGTACGACAACGCGTCGCTGTAGCTCTCTTCGTCTTCGACGACCAGCACTCGGGTCACGAGGCTGCCTCCTTGTGGTCTTTGACTGCCGGGGTCGGCGTCATGGTGGTCAGGGACGGCTCAGGGCGGCGAGCTGCCTGCCCGGTCCAGTGGTCGAGCCGGAGTGGAAGCCGGACGGTGAACGTGGAGCCCTGGCCCTCGACGCTCCACACGCGGACGTCGCCGCCGTGGATCGAGGCGATGTGCTTGACGATCGAGAGGCCGAGACCGGTCCCACCGGTCTCGCGGCTGCGGGCCCGGTCGACCCGGTAGAACCGCTCGAAGATGCGTTCCAGGTCGCTGCTCGGGATGCCTACGCCCTGGTCGCTGACGGTGATCTCGACCAGGTCCCCGATCGGGTGTGCGGCGACCGCCACCCGGGTCCCGTCCGGGCTGTAGTTGACCGCGTTCTCGACCAGGTTGCCGATCGCGATCACCAGCTGGTCCTCGCTGCCCATCACCTCCAGGGCCGGGTCCGTCCGCACCACCAGGGTGATGCCGCGGTCCTCCGCGTCCACCCGGCAGCGGTCCACGGCCTGTTCGACGACCTCGCTCACGTCGACCGGCCCGGGGTTCTCCAGCGGGTCGTCGCCCTGCAGCCGGGACAGCTCGATGATCTCCTTGACCAGCCGGCTGAGGCGGGCCGCCTCGACCCGCATCCGGCCCGAGAACCGCTGCACCGCCTCCGGGTCGTCGGCCGCCTCGGAGACGGCGTCCGCGAGCAGGATCAGGGCGCCGATCGGGGTCTTCAGCTCGTGGCTCACGTTGACGACGAAGTCCCGGCGGATCGCGTCCAGCCGGCGCTCCCTGGTCCGGTCCTCGACCAGCACCAGCACCAGCTGGCTGCCCAGCGGGGCGACGCGGGCGCTGACGTACTGGGTGGCGCCCAGCCGGCCGCGGACGATCTCCAGGTCCTGCTGGCGGATCTCGCCGTCGCGGCGGACCGACCGCACCATGGTCAGCAGCTCGTCCACCACCAGCCGCTCGCCCCGCACGATGCCGAGCACGTGGGCGGGGGCGCTCGCCTGCAGCACCTGGTCCTCGGGTCCCATCACCACGGCCGAGGAGCGCAGCACCGAGAGCACGGTGGCTACCCCGACGGGAACCACGGGCTCCGGCGAGGGCGGCACCCGGTGCTGTGAACGCTCGCTGAAGACCACCGCTCCCAGCGAAAGCAGGGCCAGGGCCGCGCCGACGACGCCGCCCAGCACCGCAGCGAGCGTGGGGTCCACGTCACCGATGCTACGCGGGCGGCCGGCAGGGAAAGGCCCGATGGGCGCCGGAGGACCGGAACACCACCCAACTGTTCATCGCGCGTTCACCACTCGTCGCCGTCCGGCAACCTG
The DNA here is from genome assembly GCA_035759015.1 of Kribbella sp. Lineage (GTDB taxonomy): Bacteria > Actinomycetota > Actinomycetes > Propionibacteriales > Kribbellaceae > Kribbella. The sequence goes on along the minus strand of DASTVQ010000108.1, from coordinate 6,000 downwards.
GACGGCCTAGCGTCCAGCCTGGAGGACCCACGGCCGGATCCGCTGGGGCTCGGCCGGACATCACAGATCGGATGCAGAACACGATGCGCGACACCTACCACGAGCAGCTCAACGACATCCTCGCCGAGCTCGAGAGCATGACCCGGACGGTGTCCACCGCCGTACGCCGCTCGACGACGGCCCTGTTGCAGGCCGACATCCGGCAGGCGGAAGAGGTCATTGCCGCCGACATCGAGCTGGACGCGGCCGGCGAGGGCATCGAGGAGAAGGTCTTCGAGCTGATGGCCCGACAGGCCCCGGTGGCCAACGAGCTGCGGATGCTGGTCGCCGCGTTGCGGATGGTCGCCGACCTGGAGCGGATGGGTGACCTGGCCTCGCACGTGGCGAAGATCGCCCGGCTGCGCTACCCGGCGCAGGCCATCCCGGCCGAGCTGCACGGCGTGATCGAGGAGATGGGCCGGGTGGCAGGCCGGATGGTCGACGGCGCCGGTGACGTGATCAGGTCGCGCGACGTCGAGGCCGCGCACGACCTCGAGGCCGTCGACGACGAGATGGACAAGCTGCGCAGCAGTCAGTTCCGGCAGATGATGGACGACTCCTGGCCGCACGGCGTGGAGGTGGCGGTCGACATCGCCCTGCTCGGCCGTTACTACGAGCGCATCGCCGACCACGCGGTCTCGATGGCCCGCCGCGTCGTCTACCTGGTCACCGGCGAGCTCCCCGTAGCCATCGGAGGCACCGCCGCCGGTTCCGGCGCCGGCGCCTCCACCCCCTCGTCATAACCACAGCCAGAAACCGCCACACACCACGCAAGCCAGGGTGACCGCCGACAGCAAGCCAGGCAGACCGCCAACAGCAAGCCAGGCAGACCGCCAACGGCAAGCGACGGGGACCGCCGACAGAATCCGGATCGATCGGTCCCAAACCGCCCTCCCCCGCAGCATGGAAAGATCTGCAAGCGACCTAGGAGGGCGGTTTGGGACCGATCGATCCGGATTCTGGAAGCCCAGGCTGTGGGTTCGGCGGTGGGGTGAGGTCAGCGGCCCTGGTTCTTGACTGCTTCGATGGCGGCTGCGGCGGCCTTGGGGTCCAGGTACTCGCCGCCCTTGGTGATCGGGTGGAAGTCCTCGTCCAGCTCGTAGTACAACGGCACGCCGGTCGGGATGTTCAGGCCGACGATGGTCTGCTCGTCGAGCCCGTCCAGGTGCTTCACCAACGCCCGCAGCGAGTTACCGTGCGCCGCCACCAGCACGGTCTTGCCCGCGCGCAGGTCCGGCACGATCGCGTCGTACCAGTAGGGCAGCATCCGCTCGACGACGTCCTTCAGGCATTCCGTTGCCGGCAGCAACTCACTGGGCAGGCCCGCGTACCGCGGGTCGCCGGCCTGGTCGAACTCCGAGCCGCGCTCGATCGGCGGCGGTGGGGTGTCGTACGAACGGCGGAACAGCATGAACTGCTCCTCGCCCAGCTCGTCAAGCGTCTGCTTCTTGTCCTTGCCCTGCAGGCCGCCGTAGTGGCGCTCGTTGAGTCGCCAGGACCGGCGGACGTCGATCCACTGGCGCTCGGCGACCTCGAGGGCGATGTTCGCGGTGCGGATGGCGCGGCGCAGCACCGAGGTGTGCACGACATCCGGGAGCAGATCACGGTCGCGCAGCAACTCACCGCCGCGCTGTGCCTCCTCGACACCCCCGGCGTTCAGGTCGACGTCCACCCAGCCGGTGAAGAGGTTCTTGGCATTCCAGTCGCTGGTGCCGTGACGGAGCAGGATCAGGCGGTAGGTCATGCCCAGCAGACTACCGGGGCTCCAGCCAGCCCTTGAAAGCGTCCAGATTCCGGGTGGACTCCCCGCGCGAGAGCCGCCACTCGTACTCCTTGCGGATGGAGCCCGCGAATCCCAGCTCCAGGATCATGTTGAACGACGAGTCGGCGTACTCGAGCACGGCGCCGAGCAGCCGGTCCACCTCGGCGGGAGTGATCGCGTGCAGCGGGACCCGGCCGTCCAGGTAGATATCGCCGAGGTGGTCCACCGCGAACGCGACGCCGTACATCCTCAGGTTGCGCTCCAGCAGCCAGCGGTAGACGGCCTCGTGGTTCTCGTCCGGCTGGCGGGCCACGAACGCGTGCACCTGCACGGCCTGGCTGCCGACCGTCAGCGTGACGGTGGTCTTCAGCTTGCGCTCGCCAGGCAGCTCGACCGTGAACGTCCCCGGCGTCGCCTCGCTGAACTCCAGCTCGTTCTCCGTCAGCACCTGGCGGATCACGTCCGCGGCGGGAACTCTCATCTGCACACCTCCGCGGCCAGTTCCGCCGCCATCAGCTGGTGGGCGGTCCGGTACGCCGCCAGGGTCTTCTGCGCGGTGAGCTCCCAGCCGAAGGAACGGGCGTGCTCCACCGCCGCGCGGCTCATGGTCTCGCGCAGCGATGGGTCCGTCGCGATCCGCGCCAGCGCGCCGGCGAAGTCGTCCACGCGGTGGCCCGACACCAGCAGTCCCGTCCGCCCGTCACGGACCGCCGTCGTCAGGCCGCCCACCGCCGCCGCGACGACCGGCGTGCCGCAGGCCTGCGCCTCCAGCGCCACCAGCCCGAAAGACTCCGAGTACGACGGGACGCAGACCACCGTGGCGGCCCGATACCAGTCGGCCAGCCCCGATCGAGCCATCGGCTTCACGAACCGGGTGACGTCGTCGACTCCCAGCCGGCGGGCCAGCTCCGCGTGGCACTCGGGGTGCTCCAGGCCGTTGCCGGACGGCCCGCCGATCACGGCGACCACCAACCGGCTGCGCAGCGACGGGTCTTGCTCCAACAACTGCGCTGTCGCCCGGATCAGCAGGTCCGGCGCCTTCAGCGGCTGGATCCGGCCGATGAAGGCCAGCACAACGGCGTCCTCGGCGAGCCCGACCGCCTTCCGAGCCACCGCCTGGTCGCCGGGGCTGAACATGTCCAGGTCGACGCCGGGATTGACCACCTCGACCTTCGCCGGCTCGGCGTCGTACAGGTCGATCAGCTGGCCCGCCTCGTCGTCGGTGTTCGCGATCAGGCAGTCGGCGGCCTCGACCACCTGCTCCTCGCCGATCAGCCGGGCCTGCGGCTCGGGTACGTCGTCCTCGGCCAGGCTGGCGTTCTTCACCTTGGCCATCGTGTGCATCGTGTGCACCAGCGGCACCGCCCAGCGGTCCCGCGCCAGCAGGCCGACCTGGCCGGAGAGCCAGTAGTGCGAGTGGATGATGCCGTAGTAGCCCGGCTCCCGCACCGCCTCGGCGCGCAGCACGGACCGCGCGAACGTGCATAGCTGGGCCGGAAGCTCGTTCTTGGCCAGGCCTTCGTACGGCCCGGCGGAGACGTTGCGCACGGTCACACCCGGCCACAGCTCGACCTTCGACGGCAGCGCCGACGAGGTGGCGCGGGTGAAGACGTCCACCTCGATGCCGAGCCCGGCCAGCTGTTTCGACAGCTCGACCACGTAGACGTTCAAGCCACCGGCGTCCCCGGTGCCGGGCTGGTCCAGCGGTGAGGTGTGCAGGCTGATCATCGCGACCCGCCGGGGATCGTGGGGGCCGGCCGAGGGAAGCTGCGTCACCTGGTCAGGGTAGCCGCCGGGGTTTCCCGAGACAGGCCGGCCGTGATGGCGGACGGTTTGGAAGACTGGCGCCATGACTTCCACCGCACGCCCAGTCGCCGTCGTCACCGGAGCGAGCAGCGGGATCGGCGCCGCGTCCGCCCGCCGGCTCGCCGCCGAGGGATTCGAGGTCGTCTGCGCGGCCCGCCGGCTGGACCGGGTCGAGGAGCTGGCCAAGGAGATCAACGGGCGCGCCGTTCGTTGCGACGTCACGGACGCCGCGGAGGTCGCTGCCCTGGCCAAGGCGGCCGGTGACCACGTCGCCGTCCTGCTGAACAACGCCGGCGGCGCGTTCGGCTTCGAGCCGGTGGCCGAGGCCGACCTGGACGCGTGGCGCCGGATGTACGAGGTGAACGTGATCGGCGTCGCCGCGGTCACCAAGGCGCTGCTGCCGGCCCTGATCGCGGGCGAGGGACAGATCATCGTGATGGGTTCGACGGCCGGCCAGGTCGCCTACGAGGGCGGCGGTGGTTACGTGGCGGCCAAGCACGCCGCCAAGGCGGTGGTGGACACGCTGCGACTCGAGCTGTACGACCAGCCGGTGCGGGTCTGCGAGATCGCGCCGGGCATGGTCCGCAGCGAGGGATTCGCGCTCACCCGGTTCGAAGGCGACCAGGCCAAGGCCGACGCCGTCTACGCGGGCGTGGCCGAACCGCTCACCTCGGACGACATCGCCGACATCGTCGCCTGGGTGGCGACCCGGCCGTCACATGTGAACATCGACCGTCTCACCGTCCGCCCGCGCGCCCAGGCCGCCCAGCACAAGGTCCACCGCGTGTTCTAGCGGTCAGTGGGCGCGAAGCCGGTCGACCGGCGGCGAGGCTACCGGCAGCGGCACCTCCGGCGCCGGCAGACCGTAGCCGTCGTAGAGCCGGCGACGGATGGCTTCGACCGGGAACGTGTCGGGGTAGATCGCCATCTTCACGGTGACCCCCTCCAGGGTCGCCCGCAGCAGCATCTCCTCCAGCGCCGGATCCGCCGCGCCACGGTCGGCGAACACGGACCGGATCGCGTCCTCGACGGCGGCCAGCCGCACCGTCTTGGCCTCCTCGACCGCTGCGAAGACGGGATGGGTCGAGGGCTGCATCATCAACGAGATGGCCAGGCGCTGCACCGGCAGGGTCGCGCTCGCGGCCATCAGGCTCCCGTCGATGATCCCGGCGAGCCGCTCGTCAGCCGAACCGGACAGCTCGAGGATGGCCGCGATCCCGTCCAGCCACCGATCCAGCAGCTCGGCCGCCAGCTTCCGCTTGGTGGGGAAGTAGTACGTGACCAGACCACGCGACACCCCGGCACGCTCGGTGACGTCGGAGATCGACGCCACCTCGTAGCCCTTCTCGGCGAAAACCGCCAGTGCGGCGCCGAGGATGCGCTCGCGGGACTTCTCCCGAAGGTCTTGGTTGGTGCTGGCTGAACGTGGGGACACCGGCCGCGTCTCTGTCAGGGCCTGCCCGGTGGCGGGCCGATGGTTCCAGTGTGTGCCCATAAGCATGAACGGCCGCCGCCCCGGTAGTCCGAGCGACCCCCCACGGCACACTCGGCGCTCCGGGGCCCGGCCCCCGTTCCCCCACGACGCCTACAAGGACGCCGATTCATAGACTGTACGGACGGCGAACAAATGTCAAAGGCTCAACCGTTTTCGTCGTCACGGGCGGTCGCCCGTACCATGGGAGGGCTGCGCCCTGCATGTCGAGCGGCACGTAGATCTCGCCGTAGCCACTGTCGTACCCAACTCGAGTTGCCTGGAGCGCCTCCGCATGCCCATTCGTAATGACCTGCGCAACGTGGCCATCGTGGCCCACGTCGACCATGGGAAGACCACCCTGGTCGACGCGATGCTGTGGCAGTCGGGCGCCTTCGGAGCCCACCAGCACGTCGACGAGCGAGCGATGGACTCCGGTGACCTGGAGCGCGAGAAGGGCATCACGATCCTCGCGAAGAACACCGCCGTCCGGCACAAGATGGCCAACGGGGAACAGGTGACGATCAACATCATCGACACCCCCGGGCACGCCGACTTCGGCGGCGAGGTCGAGCGCGGCCTGTCCATGGTGGACGCGATCGTCTTGCTGGTGGACGCGTCCGAGGGCCCCCTGCCGCAGACCCGGTTCGTGCTGCGCAAGGCGCTGGCGCGGAACATGCCGGTCATCTTGGTGGTGAACAAGGTGGACCGGCCGGACGCCCGGATCGCCGAGGTCGTCGACGAGACGTACGAGCTGTTCCTGGACCTGCTGGACCACGACGCCGACCAGAGCGCGCTGGACTTCCCGGTGGTGTACGCCTCGGCCCGGGCGGGTCGCGCCTCGCTGACCCAGCCGGCCGACGGCGACATGCCGGACTCCGACGACCTCGAGCCGCTGTTCGAGACGATCCTGGCCAACGTG
>DASTVQ010000107.1:0-22023 GCA_035759015.1 Kribbella sp. | reverse complement strand
CGTGGTCTCGGCGACCGCCGGGTGCACAAAGTCGTACGCCCGGCGCGGGCGCCCGAACCCTCGCTCTTTGGACCCTGGGCCAGCTGCGCGACTTTGTGCACCGTCCAGCCGCCCTGGGCTGGTCTGGGTGGGTGCTCAAGGTGGGGAGCCGCGTCGGCTTTGTGCACCGGCCGGTCACCGGGGCGTGGTCTCGGCGACCACCGGGTGCACAAGGCCGTACGCCGGGAGCCGTGGGCGTGACAGCACCTCATGTCTGCGGGTCGTCCTCGTTGTCCTCGTCAGGGTCCGGTTCGACCGAGCGACAGCGGACTGCACGTTGCACCTGGACGTCTCCGAGGAGGAGCCGGCTCAGATGCCGTGCTGCGGCGCTCCGATCGTCGTGGGCTGGGGCTGCGCGGCTTTGTGCACCGGCCAGTCGAGCAGGGCCGGTCTGGGTGGCTGGTGGGTGCTCAAGGTAGAGGGGCGCGTCGACTTTGAGCACCCGCCGACCACTGGGACCACGCCACGGTGATCGCCCGGTGCACAAAGTCGTGCGCCCGGCGCGGGCGTCGTGGCCCTCGTCTCCAAAGGCGGTGGGTCGCCCGCCGCAACTTTGTGCACCGGGCGATCACTGTGGCGTGGTCTCAGTGGCTGGCGGGTGCTCAAAGTGGAGTCCTGCGTCGACTTTGTGCACGGGCCAGTCACCCTTGGCTGGTCTCAGTGGCTGGTGGGTGCCCAAAGTGGAGCGCCGCGTCGACCTTGTGCACCGGCCGCCCGCCCTCCACCAAGCCCGACGAACCGACGGCATACCGGGGTGGTCAGGGGTGGCTGGATGGGGCTCAATGCCGGGGCGTTGGCCAACCGCCAACAGGACGGGAAAGCTGCGCTGGCCTTCGGGTACCGAGCTCGCGGCGCCCAGGGACAGCCCCGCGAGCGAGAGCGGAGTGCGACAGTGAGTCGGCAAACGATTACCAAGTGTGTTGGGCTGAATGGAGCGAGTTTGTGACAGTGGGACGACAGTCATGTGACGGGGGGCATGAGGTACTCTCGGGTCACCCGGCTTGGGCCAATGTTGTCCCGCGGCCAGTTGTTGACCGTAGGACGACGGGAGCCCCTGAATGTATGGTCGCCCCCCATTCCCGAGCGAGGGCCTGTACGACGGACAGCACGAGCATGACGCGTGCGGTGTCGCCTTCGTCGCAACCCTGACCGGTGAACCCAGCCACGACATCGTGGCCAAGGCCCTGACCGCCTTGCGCAACCTCGAGCATCGTGGTGCCTCCGGCGCCGAGCCAGATTCCGGCGATGGTGCCGGCATCCTCCTGCAGATCCCGGACGCGTACTTCCGCAAGGTGTGCGACTTCGAGCTGCCCCTGCAGCGCGGGTACGCCGCCGGCATCGCCTTCCTGCCGCAGGACCCGGACGACGCGGCGAAGGCAGTCGCCCGGATCGAGGAGCTGGCGGACGAGGAGAACCTGCGCGTTCTCGGCTGGCGGGACATGCCGGTGGATCCGCAGCTGCTCGGTGCGACCGCGCGATCGGTGATGCCGGTGTTCCGCCAGCTGTTCGTGACGGCGAAGGCCGGCCGGGTGCTGGGTCTGGCGCTGGAGCGGATGGCATTCCGGCTGCGCAAGCGGGCGGAGCGGGAGACGGCGACCTACTTCCCGTCGCTGTCCGGGCGGACCATCATCTACAAGGGGATGCTGACCACCGACCAGCTGGACAAGTTCTTCCCTGAGCTGACCGACCCGGATCTCGCCTCGGCGATCGGGGTGGTGCACTCGCGGTTCTCCACCAACACCTTCCCGTCCTGGCCGTTGGCCCACCCGTACCGCTACATCGCCCACAACGGTGAGATCAACACCGTGCAGGGCAACCGGAACTGGATGCGGGCGCGCGAGGCCCTGCTGGCCAGCGACGTCATCCCCGGTGATCTGGAGCAGCTGTTCCCAATCTGTACGCCGGGCGCATCGGACTCGGCCTCCTTCGACGAGGTGCTCGAGCTGCTCCACCTCGGCGGCCGCTCGTTGCCACACGCGATGTTGATGATGATTCCGGAGGCGTGGGAGAACGCCACCACGATGGACCCGAAGCGGCGCGCGTTCTACGAGTTCCACTCGACCTTGATGGAGCCCTGGGACGGACCCGCCTCGGTGGTCTTCAGCGACGGCAGCCAGGTCGGCGCTGTGCTGGACCGCAACGGCCTGCGCCCGTCGCGGTACTGGGTGACCGAGGATGGCCTGGTCGTGCTCGCCTCCGAGGCCGGGGTGCTGGACATCGACCCGGCCACGGTCGTGCAGAAGGGCCGGCTCGAACCCGGCCGGATCTTCCTGGTCGACGTCGACGCGCATCGCGTCGTCAACGACGCCGAGGTGAAGGCCGCGCTCGCCGACGAGCTCCCGTACGACGAGTGGCTGCACGCCGGCCTGATCCGCTTCGAGGACCTGCACGAGCGGGAGCACGTCGTCCACAGCCACGCCTCGGTCACCCGGCGCCAGCAGGTGTTCGGATACACCGAGGAGGAGCTGCGGGTGCTGCTGACGCCGATGGCGAAGGCGGGCGCGGAGCCGATCGGCTCGATGGGCACGGACACGCCGATCGCGGTGCTGAGCGACCGGCCACGGCTGCTGTTCGACTACTTCGCGCAGCTGTTCGCACAGGTGACGAACCCGCCGCTGGACGCCATCCGCGAGGAGCTGGTGACCTCGCTGGCATCGTCCCTCGGTCCGGAGGCGAACCTGCTGAGCCCCGGCCCCGCATCCTGCCGCCAGCTGGTGGTGCCGTTCCCGGTGCTGACCAACGACGAGCTGGCGAAGCTCCGCCACGTGAACCTGGACGGCGACGTGCCCGGCCTCGCCACAACGGTGCTGCGCGGCCAGTACGACGTGGACGGCGGCGGTGACGCGCTGGCCGCCCGGCTGGACGAGCTGTGCGCCGAGGCGTCCGCGGCGATCGCCGGCGGCGCGCGCATCATCGTGCTGTCCGACCGGCACTCCAACGCGGAGAACGCGCCGATCCCGTCGCTGCTGCTGACGGCCGCCGTGCACCATCACCTCGTCCGGGAGAAGACCCGTACCCAGGTCGGTCTGGTGGTCGAGGCCGGCGACGTCCGCGAGGTCCACCATGTCGCACTGCTGATCGGCTACGGCGCGGCGTGCGTGAACCCGTACCTTGCCCTGGAGTCCGTTGAGGACCTCGCCAGGCGCGGCACCTACCTGCCCGGGACAGACCCGGAGCAGGCGGTCCGCAACGTGGTGAAGTCGCTCGGCAAAGGCGTGCTCAAGGTGATGAGCAAGATGGGCGTCTCCACCGTCGCGTCGTACACGGGTGCCCAGATCTTCGAGGCGACCGGCCTCGCTCCGGACCTGGTCGACAAGTACTTCACCGGTACGTCGTCCACGCTGGGCGGTGTCGGGCTGGACGTCATCGCCGAGGAGGTGCGCCGCCGGCACCTGCGGGCGTACCCGGCCGACGGCATCGTGGCCGCCCACCGCAACCTGGAGATCGGCGGCGAGTACCAGTGGCGCCGCGAGGGCGAGCCGCACCTGTTCGACCCGGAGACGGTCTTCCGGCTCCAGCACTCCACCCGCACCGGTCGGTACGACGTGTTCAAGCAGTACACGTCCCGGGTCGACGAGCAGTCGGAACGGCTGATGACGCTGCGCGGGTTGTTCGGCTTCAAGTCGGACCGGCAGCCGATTCCGGTGGACGAGGTCGAGGCCGTGAGCGAGATCGTCAAGCGGTTCTCGACCGGCGCGATGAGCTACGGCTCGATCAGCGCGGAGGCGCACACCACGCTGGCGATCGCGATGAACCAGCTGGGCGGCAAGTCGAACACCGGCGAGGGTGGCGAGGACTCCGACCGGCTGCACGATCCGGCCCGGCGTAGCTCGATCAAGCAGGTGGCGTCAGGCCGCTTCGGCGTGACCGCCGAGTACCTGACGAACTCCGACGACATCCAGATCAAGATGGCGCAGGGGGCGAAGCCGGGCGAGGGCGGTCAGCTGCCCGGCCACAAGGTCTACCCGTGGGTCGCCAGCACCCGGCACTCGACACCGGGCGTCGGCCTGATCTCGCCACCGCCGCACCACGACATCTACTCGATCGAGGATCTGGCTCAGCTGATCCACGACCTGAAGAACGCGAACCCGGCCGCGCGGATCCACGTCAAGCTGGTCAGCGAGGTCGGCGTCGGCACGATCGCCGCCGGCGTGTCGAAGGCTCATGCGGACGTCGTCTTGATCTCCGGCCATGACGGCGGCACGGGTGCGGCACCGTTGACCTCGCTCAAGCACGCGGGTGGCCCCTGGGAGCTCGGCCTGGCCGAGACCCAGCAGACCCTGCTGCTGAACGGTCTGCGCGACCGGATCGTCGTACAGACCGATGGTCAGCTGAAGACCGGGCGGGACGTCGTGATCGCGGCGCTACTCGGTGCTGAGGAGTACGGTTTCGCGACCGCGCCGCTGGTGGTGTCGGGCTGCATCATGATGCGGGTCTGCCACCTGGACACCTGTCCGGTCGGCGTCGCGACGCAGAACCCGCTGCTACGCGAGCGCTTCGCGGGCAAGCCGGAGTTCGTGGTGAACTTCTTCGAGTTCATCGCCGAGGAGGTCCGCGAGTACCTCGCTTCGCTGGGCTTCCGCTCGCTGGACGAGGCGATCGGCCACGCCGAGGTGCTGGACATCACCCGGGCGGTGGAGCACTGGAAGGCCGACGGGCTCGACCTGACGCCGATCCTGCACGTGCCGTCGCTGCCCGAGGGCGCGGCCCGCCACCGTACGGTTGCGCAGGACCACGGCCTGGACAAGGCGCTCGACAACGAGCTGATCCGGATCTGCGGCCCGGCCCTGGAGTCCGGTGAACCGGTGCGAGCCCAGCTGCCGATCCGGAACGTGAACCGGACGGTCGGAACCATGCTCGGCCACGAGATCACCAAGCGGTACAAGGCGGAGGGGCTGCCGGACGGCACCATCGACCTCACCTTCGCCGGCTCGGCCGGCAACTCGTTCGCCGCGTTCGTGCCACGCGGGGTCACCCTGCGGCTCGAGGGCGACGCCAACGACTACGTCGGCAAGGGTCTGTCCGGCGGCCGCGTGGTGATCCGCCCGGACCGGCACGCGCGCTTCGACGCCGCCGACCAGATCATCGCCGGCAACGTCATCGCGTACGGTGCGACGTCGGGCGAGCTGTTCATCAGTGGCGGCGTAGGGCAACGGTTCTGCGTCCGCAACTCCGGCGCCACCGCCGTGGTGGAGTCCGTCGGCGACCACGGCTGCGAGTACATGACCGGTGGCCGGGTCGTGGTGATCGGCGCGATCGGGAGGAACTTCGCCGCGGGCATGTCCGGCGGCGTTGCCCACGTGCTCGACCTGGACCCGGCCCTGGTGAACCCGGAGCTGGTGGACCTGCAGCCGCTCACCGACGACGAGTCGGCGATCGTGCACGACCTGGTCCGCCGGCACCAGGAGGAGACCGGGTCCGAACGAGCGGCCAAGCTGCTCGCGGACTGGACCGCGGCGGCGGCCCGGTTCACCACGGTGATGCCCAGGGACTACGCCCGGGTGCTCGCGGCAAAGGCCGCCGCGGAGCGCGACGGGCTCGATGAGGACGCCACCACCAAGGCGATGATGGAGGCCATCAATGGCTGACCCGAAGGGATTCCTGACCACCCCGCGCGAGGTCGCGGAGCGACGGCCGGTCGCCGAGCGGGTGCAGGACTGGAACGAGGTCTACCCCGGCGGAGCCGGCAAGTCGCTGCTGCCGATCATCACCAAGCAGGCCGGCCGGTGCATGGACTGCGGCATCCCGTTCTGCCACTCCGGCTGCCCGTTGGGGAACCTGATCCCGGAGTGGAACGACCTGGTCTGGCGAGACGACTGGGCCGGTGCGATCGAGCGGCTGCACGCGACCAACAACTTTCCGGAGTTCACCGGCCGGCTCTGCCCGGCGCCGTGCGAGCCGGCCTGCGTGCTGGGCATCAACAGCGACCCGGTCACGATCAAGAACGTCGAGGTCTCGATCATCGACAAGGCCTGGGACCAGGGCAACGTCCGGCCGCAGCCGCCCGAGTGGCTGACTGGCAAGACGATCGCCGTCGTCGGGTCCGGTCCGGCCGGCCTCGCAGTGGCCCAGCAGCTGACCAGGGCCGGCCACACGGTGGCGGTCTACGAGCGCGCGGACGCACCCGGCGGGCTGCTCCGCTACGGCATCCCCGAGTTCAAGATGGAGAAGGTGCAGGTCGAGCGCCGGATCCAGCAGATGAAGGAGGAGGGCACCGTCTTCCGCTCCGGCGTCAACGTCGGGGTGGACGTCACCGGGGCCCAGCTCAAGCAGCGGTACGACGCCGTGGTGATCGCTACCGGCGCCACCGCCGCCCGGGACCTGCCGGTGCCGGGTCGCGAGCTGGGCGGCATCCACCAGGCGATGGAGTATCTGCCGCAATCCAACCGCACCGCCCTCGGCCGGACCGTCGAGAACCAGATCCTTGCCACGGGCAAGGACGTGGTGATCATCGGGGGCGGTGACACCGGCGCCGACTGCCTGGGGACGGCCCACCGCCAGGGCGCCCGCAGTGTCACCCAGCTGGAGATCATGCCGCGCCCGTCCGACGAACGCCCGGCGGGCCAGCCGTGGCCGACGTACCCGATGATCTACCGGGTCGCCTCGGCGCACGAGGAGGGTGGCGAGCGGGTGTACTCGGTCTCGACGAGCGAGTTCGTCGCCGACGCGGACGGTAACGTCGCGGCGCTGAGGCTGGTCGAGGTCGAGCTGGTCGACGGCCGGTTCACCGCGGTCGAGGGCAGCGAGCACGAGATCCCGGCCCAGCTGGTGCTGCTCGCGATGGGCTTCGTCGGACCGGAGCGCGAGGGTTTCCTGGAGCAGCTCGACGTCGAGCTGGACGACCGCGGCAACGTGAAGCGGGACGCGAGGTACGAGACCAGCGAGGAGGGCGTGTTCGTCTGCGGTGACGCGGGCCGCGGCCAGTCGCTGATCGTGTGGGCGATCGCCGAGGGCCGCTCCTGCGCAGCCGGCGTGGACGCGTACCTCACCGGATCCTCCACACTGCCCACGCCCATCCCGCCCACGGCCCGCCCCCTGGTCGTCTAGCCCGCGCCTCCTCGCGCCCGTCCTCCCCACCACCCCCCGGCTGGCCCCCCATGCAGTCCTGTGGAAATCACTCCCACGATTCGTCGCTTCCGGTGACCGCTCGGCCCGGCCCGGCACACCAGACGCGACGAATGGCCGGGTTCGTGTCCACAGTTCCACCGTCTACCAGGCTCACGCTGCGGCGTCGCACAGGGGGTGCCACCCGCGGAGGGGCGGGCGGAACGGCACGCTGGAGGGTGCGAGGGCTTGAACGGAGCACTTAGGTTGGGGTCGTGTCCGGACGGCTGGTGAGCAGGTCCCGGGTCCGCAAGGCGGCGCCCTGGGCGGGGCTGACGCTGCTTTGGCTCGTCGTCTCGCTCGCGGTCGGAGCGGTCGGGTTCGCCAACGACTCCGAGCGGATCACGATCGGCGCACACGCCGCACAGGTCTCACCGACGTTCGACGGGCACGCGACCATCGACCTCGGTGCGATCCTGCCGCGCCTGCGGTTGCCGATGGACATGCCACTGGATCTCGGCCTGAACATCGACGTCCAGGAGACCGATGCGAACAACCTCACCGACCTGCTGAACCGCGACGCGCTGATCGCCAGCCAGCCCGAGGGTGAGATCCACCGGATCCACGAAGTGGTCAAGGAGATGGCGGTCGACAACGCCCTGGCCGGAGCGGGCTCGGGCCTGCTGGTGGCGGTGGTCGTCGCGACCATCTGGGCGATGCTCGGCCCGCGCCGCCGGCGGGAGCTGTTCATCCACGTGCACACTGCGGAACGCCGGGTCCGGCACCGGGCGATCGTCGTACTGGTGGCGATGCTGATCACGATCGCGACGATCTTCGGGCCCGGCCAGATGCGAGCCCCGGCTGCCCCCGCGACCCAGTGGCGGCCGCTGGCCGAGCTGCTGCCTGAGCTGTCCTTCGACCCGAGGCTGGCCGACGTCGAACTGGCCTCCGGGTTCTCCACCACGGGCGGCGTCGGCGTGATCCGTACGGCGGTCGAGACGTACGAGCGCTCGACCGCGTTCTACGGTCAGCTCCAGGACCGGGTCACCAGGGTCGGCGGCCGGATCCGTCAGGCGGGCGAAGGCGAGACGGTCGCGCTGCTCGTCTCCGACCGGCACGACAACATCGGCATCGACCGGTTCGCCGCGGAGGTGGCCAAGGTCGCCGGCGCGAAGGTGCTGATCGACGCCGGTGACGACACGTCGTCGGGGCAGGAGTGGGAGCTGTTCAGCATCAACTCGCTGGCCGAGCACTTCCGCGACTTCGACGTCGTCTCGGTGGCGGGTAACCACGACAGTGGCGGGTTCGTCGAGAAGGCGATGAAGGCGCACGAGTTCACTTTGCTCGACAGCAAGCCCGTCGAGGTGGCCGGCATCCGGTTCCTGGGCGACAGCGACCCGAGCAAGACCGGCCTGGGCAGCGCGGACACCCCCGGCGACGAGACCGTCGGTGAGCAGTCGGAGCGCCTCGCCGACATCGCCTGCGAGCAGACGGGTGACAAGCAGATCGCGACGATGGTCGTGCACGACCCCGCGTCCGGTGCCGAGACGGCGAGGCGCGGCTGCGCGTCGTTGGTGGTGTCGGGCCACCTGCATCGGCAGGCGGGACCGGACATGAAGCAGGTGGACGGCCGGAGCGTGACCACCTACACCAACGGCACGACCGGCGGCGCCGCGTACGCGTTCGCTCTCGGCTACACGCTGCGCCGACCGGCCGAGGTCACTCTGATCACCTATGTCGATGGCGAGCCGGTCGGGCTTCAGCCCGTGGTGGCCGAGCTGACCGGCGAGATCACGGTGGGCGCCTACCGGCCCATCGGCGCCCCCTGATCAGCCGCGGCGACGGTGCCATCATCCGAGCTGACCACCGGCCCAGTGGTCTTGTAGGAGTAGGGTTTTGTGACGTGCGTCGCGCAAAGATCGTTTGTACGCTCGGCCCGGCTACGGCCGCCCCCGAGCGCGTCCTGGAACTCGTCCAAGCAGGCATGGATGTCGCCCGGCTGAACCTCAGCCACGGTGCCCACGCCGAGCACGAGCGCATCTATCAGCGGATCCGCACTGCAGCGGACGAGACCGGCCACAGCGTCGGCGTCCTCGTCGACCTGCAGGGCCCGAAGATCCGGCTGGCCGAGTTCGCCGAGGGGAAGGTCACCCTGACCTACGGCGAGCGCTTCACCGTCACCACCCGTGAGGTCGCGGGCGACGCCACCATCTGCGGTACGACGTACGACGGCCTGCCGGGCGACGTGAAGCCGGGGGACCAGCTGCTGATCGACGACGGGCGGATCGCACTGGTCGCCGAGGAGGTGACCCGGACGGACGTGGTGTGCCGCGTCACCGTCGGCGGGCCCGTCTCGAACCACAAGGGCATCAACTTGCCGGGCGTCGCGGTGAGCGTGCCGGCGCTGTCGGAGAAGGACGTCGAGGACCTGCGCTGGGCGCTGCACCTGGGCGCGGACATGATCGCGCTGTCCTTCGTGCGCGACGCGGCCGACATCCAGCTGGTGCACAAGGTGATGGACGAGGAAGGTCGCCGGGTGCCGGTGATCGCCAAGATCGAGAAGCCTCAGGCGGTCGCCAACCTCGACGAGATCATCGAGGCCTTCGACGGCTTCATGGTCGCCCGCGGCGACCTCGGCGTCGAGCTCCCGCTGGAGGAGGTGCCACTGGTCCAGAAGCTGATCATCGACCAGGCCCGCCTCAACGCCAAGCCGGTGATCGTCGCGACCCAGATGCTGGAGTCGATGATCTCCGCGCCGCGGCCCACCCGGGCCGAGGCGTCCGACGTCGCGAACGCGGTGCTGGACGGCGCCGATGCGGTGATGCTGTCCGGTGAGACCAGCGTCGGCCGGTTCCCGATCGAGACGGTGAAGACGATGGCCCGCATCGTGGCCTCCACCGAGCAGCACGGCCTCAGCCGGCTCGCCGAGATCGACTGGGAGCCGCGCACCAAGGGTGGCGTGATCGCCAAGGCCGCCGCCGAGGTGGCAGACCGGATGGAGGCGAAGTACCTGGTCGCCTTCACCCAGAGCGGCGACACGGCGCTGCGGCTGGCCCGCTATCGCACCGAGATCCCGGTGCTCGCCTTCACCCCCGTGCCGTCGGTGCGGTCCTGGCTGAGTGTGGTGTGGGGGATCGAGACCTTCATCGTCCCGACCGTCGAGCACACCGACGACATGGTGCGCCAGGTGGATCAGCGTCTGCTGGAGCTCGGCAAGCTGCAGAAGGGCGACCTGGTCGTGATCGTGGCCGGCAGTCCGCCCAGCATCCCCGGCTCCACCAACGCGCTGCGCGTGCACCGGATGGGCGACGCCATTGCGGGCATCGCCGCCGGCTACCGCTCGTAGTACTGCTTCGCGACCACTCGTGACGCCGGGCCTTCAGGCCGCGCAGGAACGCTTCCGGATAGAGCTGACGATCGCCCGCTGCCAGTCGTCAAGCACGATCCGGCGTTGATGCTTCGGTCCTGGGCCGTGCTGGGGGAACAGACATGGCCAGTGCCTCCAGTACGAGACGACAGCGGTGCACCCCGCCGCTTGAACGCGGTGAACCGGGCGGCTCGGATGGAGCGACGCGATCGCGGCCGCCGCCTCGTCGATCAACCGCGGGTACTTGTCGTCGCAGGCGAGGCTCTCGCCGGAGGCGATCGCGGCCCGAGCCGCGGCGCGCATCTCGTCGTCGTACACGGTGAGCGGTTCCCAGCGAGCACCGACAGAAACGGCGCATTGTGTGCCCTGGGTGGGACTCGAACCCACACTGTATGGTGTTTGAGACCATCATCTCTGCCGGTTGGATTACCAGGGCTTACCGTGACAGATAACAGATGGTAGCCCATGGTCGTGTCGATCATTGAGCAGGGCGGGACCCGACCGCCGGACGATTGTCGGTTGGGAAAGACACAACGGGTCCATGTCCCACTTTCGCTCCCAGGAGACCGTCGAATCGGCTCGCAGGCGGTCCGATCTCGGTATCACCGACCGCGAGTACGCGGAGATCCACGGTGTGGAGGTCAAGACGATCCGGCGCTGGCGGCCAGCACGGGCCGGGCCGTAAGCATCTGCGGAAGATCGAGCTGGCCGCGTGGCAGCGGGAGATCGTTGCCAAGAGCCCCGAGCAGTTGTTGCGCGGGCTGTTCCACTCCGACGGGTGCCGGTTCGACAACTGGGCCACCCGGCCACTCGCCGATGGTCGGATCGAGCGGTACGAATACCTCCGCTACATGTTCTCCAATGAGTCCGAGGACATCATCGGCATCCTCACCGACGCGCTGGATCTGCTCGGCATCGCGTGGCGCCGGCCGCGGCGCAATGCGATCGCCGTCAGTCGGAAGGAGAGGGTTGCGGCGCTGGACCGGTTCGTGGGACCGAAGAGCTGAGAGCGGATGGATAAGGTGGCGGCTGTGAATGCGAAGCGTGTGGTGATCGCCGAGGACGAGGCGCTGATCCGGATGGATCTGGCCGAGATGCTGGCCGAGGAGGGCTACGACGTGGTCGGCCAGGCCGGCGACGGCGAGGAGGCCATCCGGCTGGCGATCGAGCATCGCCCGGACCTGGTCATCCTCGACGTCAAGATGCCCAAGCTGGACGGGCTCAGCGCGGCCGAGAAGATCGCCGGCGAGCGGATCGCGCCGGTGCTGATGCTGACGGCTTTCTCGCAGCGTGAGCTGGTCGAGCGCGCGCGTGATGCGGGCGCGATGGCATACCTGGTGAAACCATTCTCCAAGGCCGACCTGCTGCCCGCGATCGAGATCGCCTCGTCGCGGTACGTCGAGCTGGCGGAGCTGGAGCGTGAGGTCGCGGGCCTGGCCGAGCGGCTGGAGACCCGCAAGCTCGTCGACCGGGCGAAGAGCATCCTGCAGACCAAGTTCGGGCTGTCCGAACCGGACTCGTTCCGCTGGATCCAGAAGACCGCGATGGACAAAAGAGTTTCGATGCGCCAGGTGGCGGAGTTAGTCGTTGACGAGACCGGCAGTAGTGATTGACTCACATTGAGTGAGGTACAGCCGTCACTGGACCGCACGCTACTTACCGGGGTAACGACCTCGCAACACACACAGCGTGAAGTTCGCCTGCGACGGTCCGGGAGGTCTAACCTGCGGGTGCTCGCGGGAAACGCGGGGGTCCGGGAACCGCTCGGACTATCCAGACATGGGAGGAACAGTGCACCAGCGTTCCGTAGTACGGGTCGGTGCGTCGCTGATCGTTGCGTCGTTGGCCCTGACTGCCTGCGGGTCTCGCAGCAACGACAACGGTGGCGGGGGCTCCGGAGACTCGACGAAGACCGCCAAGATCGGCGTCATCGCGCCCCTGTCGGGTGACCTGTCGGCGCTGGGTCTGGGTATCCAGCACTCGGTCGAGCTGGCCGTCAAGCAGGCCAACGACTCGAACGCGATCCCCGGCTGGAAGCTCGTTGTGGACGCCAAGGACGACGAGGCCAAGCCCGACGTCGGCAAGAACGCCGCCACCGCGCTGGCGTCCGACGCCGACGTGATCGGCGTCGTCGGCACGCTGAACACCAGCGTCAGCCAGCAGGTCCAGCCGGTCCTCGCGCCGAAGAACATCGTGCAGGTCTCGCCGGCCAACACCGGCCCGGGTCTGACCCAGGGCGCCAACTGGCAGACCGACCCGAAGCGGCCGTACCCGACGTACTTCCGCACCTGCACCACCGACGCCATCCAGGGGCCGTTCGCCGCTCGCTACCTGTACGAGACGGCCGGCATCAAGAAGGTCGCCACCATCCACGACAAGAAGGCCTACGGGCAGGGTCTGGTCGGCACCTTCACCGAGGAGTTCAAGAAGCTGGGCGGTCAGGTCACCGCGGCCGAGACCATCAACCCGGACGACTCGAACTACCAGGCCGTCATCTCGGCGATCAAGCCGTCGGCACCGCAGGCCCTCTACTACGGCGGTGAGTACCCGCAGGCCGGGCCGCTGTCGCAGCAGATGAAGGCCGCCGGCCTGAACGTCCCGCTGATGGGCGGCGACGGTATCTACGACCCGAAGTTCATCGAGCTGGGCGGCAAGACCAGCGAGGGTGACCTCGCCACCTCGGTCGGCGCTCCGGTCGACACCCTGGAGTCGGCGAAGAAGTTCATCGCGGACTACAAGGCGCAGAGCTACAAGGAGCCGTACGCGGCGTACGGCGGTTACTCCTACGACGCGGCGAACGCCATCATCAACGCGCTGAAGACCTCGCTGAAGGACGCCAAGGACGTCGAGTCCGCGCGGCAGGCGACGGTTGACGCCATGGGCAAGGTCTCCTTCGACGGCGTCACCGGCAAGGTCGCCTTCGACCAGTACGGCGACACCACGTCCAAGGTGCTGACCGTGTACAAGGTCACGGGCGGCAAGTGGGCGTCGGTCGAGACCAAGGACTTCGAGCAGAAGTAGTCGACCTCGTGACCTCGGGGGTGGGACCTGATCCCACCCCCGAGGCATGTCGGAACTGATTCAGTTTGGGAGGTCGACGTGGACCAGTTCTTCCAGCAGCTCGTGAACGGGCTCACCCTCGGTTCGCTGTACGCGCTGATCGCCGTCGGGTACACCGTCGTCTACGGCATCGTCCAGCTCATCAACTTCGCCCATGGCGAGGTGTTCATGATCGGCGCGTTCGGCGCGCTGTCCACCTATCTGCTGTTCTTCGACGGTCATACGAGTGTGTGGATCCTGCCGGTCATGATCATCGGCGCGATGCTCGCGTCGGTCACCACCGCCGTGCTGATGGAACGTGTCGCGTACCGGCCCCTGAGGAACGCGCCGCGCCTGGCACCACTGATCACCGCGATCGGCATCTCCGTCTTCCTGCAGGAGTTCATCCGGTTGTTCTACGACCGGCCAGGCTGGACCGTGCCGGCCATGGCGGCCATCTCGCTGGGGCTCGGCTACCTGCTGGCTCGCAGGCTGACCTCGGTCGACCTCGATCTGCCGGAGACGAAATGGCGCGACCGCGCGCCACTGCTCGCCACGCTGGCGGTGGTCCTCGCCGTCTGGGGCGCGGTGCGGCTCGGCGACACCGAATTGTCGATCGTGCTCACGTTGCTCGTCGTGGTGGGCGGCCTGGTGCTCGGCACCGCGGTCGGCTTCGTGACGGCACGACTGCTCGGCGGTAGCGAGCGATCGCGGCAACTCCTGACGCCGTTGCTCTGGGCTTCGGGTGTCTCCGCGGTGCTGCTGGAGCTGTCCTGGTGGCTCTTCAAGGGCCTGCTGGACACGATCGAGTGGCCGAGCGCCAAACAGCGGATCCCGTTCCCGCAGATCGACGTGGTGACCGGGCCCGCCAAGCAGGTCGGTGGCGTCACGATCCAGCGATCGGCGATCTTCACCATCGTGGCCCTGCTGGTCTGCGCCGTCCTGCTCTGGTTCTTCATCAACCGCACCCGGCTCGGGCGTGGCATGCTGGCGGTGTCGCAGGATCCGGACACTGCCCGGCTGATGGGGATCAACGTGGACAGGATCATCGTGGTCGCGTTCGCCCTCGGTGCGGTGCTCGCCGCGGTGGCCGGCATCTCCCAGGGCTTCCAGAACAACAACATCGACTTCCGGATGGGCTTCCTGGCCGGCCTCAAGGCGTTCACCGCCGCCGTGCTGGGCGGGATCGGCAACATCCAGGGAGCCGTGGTCGGTGGTCTGGTGCTCGGTCTCGTCGAGGCGATGGCGACCCAGTACATCCCGGGTCAGTTCGGTGGCGGCTCCTGGAAGGACGTCTGGGCCTTCGTGATCCTGATCCTGGTCCTCGTCTTCCGTCCGCAGGGTCTCCTCGGTGCAAGGGTGGTGGACCGCGCATGAGTGTGCAGAGTGTGCAGAGCACGACTGAGGCGCCGGCGCGCAGGGGCGCCGGCGCGGCCTGGCCGCTGGGCGTCGCCGGTGCGGTCCTGGTGATCGTCGGGTCCTTCCTTTCCTGGAGCTACGACTCGACCATCCTGGGTGACCTGTCCATCAACTTCTACCCGGGTGGCCTGCAGGTCCTCACGATCATCGCCGCGGTGATCGGGCTGATCCTGCTGCTGTCGATCCGGGGCCCGTTGGCCGACCGGCTCGGCGTCTGGCTCGACGCGACCCTGGGGCTTCGCGCCCTGGGAATCGGCCTCACGCTCTACATGGTGCTGGTCGTCATCGCCATCTCGGTGGAGTCCGACGGTCTGGTCAACGTCAATCCCGGCGGCTGGGTCTCGCTGGTCGGCGCGATCCTGTTGTTGATCTCGTCGCGGCTCCTGCCGTTGCGGGAGTTGCGCGACCTCAGCGAGGCCCGGTTGCCCGGCTGGTTCGAGATCCTCGCCATCGCGGTGGCGATGGCGGCAATTCTGTTCGGTGCCGCGTACGCGCTCGGACTGGTGGACGCTTGGTCGTTCGTCCTCTTCCTGGTGTTCGCCGCCGCCGTGGTCGCGGTGCTGTTCCGGACCGGCACGATGACCTGGTTCGGCCACGTCTCGACCCGGCACAAGAAGGTGCTGACGCTGGCGGCCTTCGTGGTCGCGTTCTTCTTCCCGTTCACCCAGGGCGGGTCGGACGCCAACATGTCGATCGCGACCCAGGTGATGATCTTCGCGGCCACCGCGATGGGCCTGAACATCGTGGTCGGTCTGGCGGGTCTGCTGGACCTGGGCTACATCGCCTTCCTCGGGTCCGGCGCGTACGTCGCGGCGATGTTGTCGAACTCGGCGTTCGCCACCATCGACTGGCATCCGCCCTTCCTGGTGGTGGCCCTGCTCGGTGCCTGTACCGCAGCCACTCTCGGTCTGATCATCGGTTCGCCGACGCTGCGGGTGTCAGGTGACTACCTCGCCATCGTGACGCTCGGTTTCGGTGAGATCTTCCGGCTGACGATGTTCAACCTGGACGGCACGAACGGGCCGCTGCTGACCAACGGCCCGAACGGCATCCCGGGTATCCCGGAGCTTCAGGTCGGCAATTTCAACTTCGGTGACACCCACACCGTGCTGGGGCTGGAGCTCGGCCGGTTCTCGAACTACTACTTCCTGCTCCTGCTGCTGCTCGGCTTCGTCATCCTGGTCTTCTCCCGGCTGAACGACAGCCGGATCGGCCGCGGTTGGATCGCCATCCGTGAGGACGAGCGGGCGGCCGAGGCGATGGGCGTCAACGTCTTCGGCCTGAAGATCCTGGCGTTCGCGATCGGCGCCTTCCTGGCCGGCCTGGCCGGCACCGTCAAGGCACACCAGGACGTCGCCGTCAGCCCCGACCAGTACATCTTCCTGGAGTCGGCGTTTCTGCTCGCCGCGATCGTGCTCGGTGGTATGGGCACCATCGCGGGCGTGCTCATCGGCGCGACGATCCTGAAGCTGCTGCCGGAGAAGCTGCGTTTCTTCTCCGAGTACCGGTTGTTGCTGTTCGGGTTGTTGCTGGTAGTGATGATGCGGTTCCGGCCGGAGGGCCTGATCGCCAGCAGACGCCGGCAGCTGGAGTTCCACGAGGAGGACGAGGAGCTGGCCGTGGCCATCGAGACCGAACTTGTCGAGGAGGCGAGATGACCGTCACCGAGGACGTGGGTTCGCTGACCCCGGCGCTCGGCGCGCCTGTGCTCGAGGCGTCCGGCGTGACCATGCGGTTCGGTGGTCTGCTGGCGGTCAACGACGTCGACCTGACCGTGCGCGAGGGCGAGATCGTCGGCCTGATCGGTCCGAACGGCGCCGGCAAGACGACCTTCTTCAACTGCCTGACCGGCCTCTACAAGCCGACCGGAGGCCAGGTGCGGTTCGCCGGTACGCCGCTGGCGCCGAAGCCACGGGCGGTGGTCCGTGCCGGGATGGCGCGGACCTTCCAGAACATCCGGCTGTTCGCCAACATGACGGCGCTGGAGAACGTGATGGTCGGGCGGTACTGCCGGACCAGCTCGGGCGCACTCACCTCGGTGCTGCGTGGACCGAAGTTCCGCCGGGAGGAGGCCGCCACCCGGCAACGGGCCCAGGAGTTGCTGGACTTCGTCGGGCTCGGCAGGTCGACGGAGCACCTGGCCCGGAACATGCCGTACGGCGATCAGCGGCGGCTGGAGATCGCGCGTGCGCTCGCTACGGACCCCAGGCTCGTCCTGCTGGACGAGCCGACCGCCGGTATGAACCCGCTGGAGACCCGGCAGGCCAGTGACCTGATCTTCAAGATCCGGGACTCGGGCCTGTCCGTGGTGGTGATCGAGCACGACATGCGCTTCATCTTCAACCTGTGCGACCGGGTGCTGTGCCTGGTCCGCGGCGAGGCGCTGATCGAGGGCACGCCCGACGAGGTGCAGTCCGACCCGCGGGTGATCGAGGCCTACATCGGCACCGGCGAGGACGACGAGCCCGAGGCCGGCGAGGAGGAGCAGCCATGACCGCATTGCTCGAGGTCAGGAACCTGGAAGTTGCCTACGGCAAGATCGTCGCCGTCAAGGGGATCAGCTTCTCGGTCGAGCAGGGCCAGGTCGTCTCGCTGATCGGCACCAACGGCGCCGGCAAGACCACCACGCTGCGGACGATCTCCGGACTGCTCCGGCCGGTCCATGGCGAGATCGTGTTCCAGGGTCAGCGGATCGACAAGGTGCCGGCGCACGACATTGTCGCGATGGGGCTGGCGCACTCACCGGAGGGCCGGAAGATCTTCCCCCGGCTGTCGGTCGAGGAGAACCTGATGCTGGGCGCGTTCGCGCGCAACGACCACCCCGTCATCCGCAAGGACCTGGAGGCGGCCTACGAGCTCTTCCCGATCCTGGGGGAGCGGCGCAAGCAGCCGGCCGGCACCTTCTCCGGCGGTGAGCAGCAGATGCTCGCGATGGGCCGGGCGATGATGAGCAAGCCCAAGCTGCTGATGCTGGACGAGCCGTCGATGGGGCTGTCGCCGATCATGATGAAACGCATCATGTCGACGGTGAGCGAGCTGCAGAGCCAGGGCACGACCATCCTGCTGGTCGAGCAGAACGCCCAGGCCGCCCTGAAGCGGGCGGACTACGGATACGTGCTGGAGGTCGGCAAGATCGTTCTGTCCGGCACCGGACGTGAGCTGCTGATCAACGACGAGGTCCGCAAGGCGTACCTGGGCGAGGACTGACCTACAGCCGAGGGTTCGGGCGAGGCGCGGCCTCACCCGGGCCCTCGGTCAGTCCCGGATCACGACGAGCAGCTGCACCAGGAGCGGGGCGACCAGCAGGGCGGGCAGCATGTCCGCGACGGCGATCTGCTTGAGCTTGAGCAGCCGCAGCGCCACGCCGATCAGCATCACGCCACCCGTGGCCCCCAGCGCCGTCACATGCGCCTCGGGCAGGACATCGCCGAGCAGGGCGCCAACCACTGTCAGGGAGCCCTGGAGCACCAGTACGACGATCGCCGACGCGGCGACGCCCCAGCCCAGCGAGGCCGCGAAGGCGATCGAGGCGAAGCCGTCCAGCACCGCTTTCAGGAAGAGCTGGTCGGCGCCGCGCCCGAGCCCGTCGGACAGGGCGCCCAGGAATGTCAGCGGTCCGACGCAGAACACCATCGACGCCGTCACGAACCCCTCGACGAACGTGCTCTCCGACTCCGAGCGGCTGAACCGGTGCTGCATCCAGGCGCCGAACCCCTCCAGCCGCTGCTCGATCCGCAGCAGCGAGCCGGTGATCCCGCCGATCAGCATCGCGCCGAGCACGATCAGCACCGGTGCGCTGTCGCCGACCGCCGTACTGAGGACGTCGTCGCCCACGGACAGTGCCGACACGATCGCGATCAGCAGCGTCACGAGGCCCAGAGCGTCGGTGACCAGCTCGCGGGTCCGGTGGGTCAGACGGTGGCCGATGAGTACGCCGAGCACGGACCCGACGAGCACCGTCGCGACGTTCACGACAGTACCGATCCCGATGAACAATCCTGGTCTCCCGTCGGCGGTCGGAGCCGCCGGTGTGGCGGCCGCGTCGCCGCTTTGCAAGTGGCGGCCGAAGCCCTACTGTTGCGCGGGAGATGAGCGTATCCGCTCACTCCGTTCACCTCGGGGGTGGACCAGAAGAGGAGGGCCGACGTGGCGCCAGTCATCCAGGTGCGCGACGCCCATCCCGATGACGCCGAGACGCTGGTCGCGCTGTGGCGCGAGATGGCGCTCGGCGCGGGGCACCAGGCGCGGTTGCTCAGCCCGCCGACGCCGGCGTCGGCACGGGCCTCCGTCACCCGCCAGCTGGCCGATCCGGGCTGCCGGCTCATCGTCGGCGAGATCGACGGTGTGGCCGGTGGAATGGCCTATCTGCGGAAGGCGCCGATCAGCCCGCTGCACCACGAGGTCACCGTCACGGTGGAGTACCTGCACGTCAGCGACTCGGCCCGGCGGCACGGCCTGGGCAAGGCGTTGATCGCCGAGGCCGCCGCCTGGGCGGAGTACGAGAACAGTGCGCACCTCGCAGTGTTGGCTCCGGCGACCGCTCGCGAGGCGAATCGCTTCCTGGCGCGGCTGGGGCTCGGGCAGGCCGGCGTCGTTCGTTTCGCCAGTACGCACACGGTGCGTCGCCGGCTGGCCGCGGAGCACGCGCCGAACCTGCTGGGGCTGTTGTCCTCGCGGCGTTCGGTCCTGGCCCGCCGCGCGCTGGCGACCCGTTCCCCGCTGCCCGACAACATCACGCCGTTGATGCCGCCGGGTCTTGCCGCCGAGCCCGGCCGGGCAGTCGCCCCCGACCTCAGCTTCCCGGCGGCGCCTGAATCAACTGGCACGTGAGCCGGGCGGTGCAGACCCGCCGGTCGCGCTCGTCGCTGATCACGATCTCGTACGACGTCGTCGTACGGCCGAGGTAGATCGGGGTCGCGACACCGGTGACGATGCCGGTCCGGACGGCGCGGTGGTGCGTCGCGTTGATGTCGATGCCGACTGCCACCTTGCCCAGCGAGTGGGCGTGCAGCGCGGAGCCGATCGAGCCCAGGCCCTCGGCGAGCACGCAGGACGCGCCACCGTGGAGCAGGCCGTAAGGCTGGATGTTGCCCTCGACCGGCATCGTGGCGACGACACGTTCGGGGGAGGCCTCGAGAATCACGATGCCCATCGCGTCGTGCAGCGTGCCGTCCCTCGTCATGCTCTCGGGGAGTTGCACTCCGGGCTTGTCGTCACTCACTTGCCGTCTCCTCGGGGGTGCGCGGTGTGTCGTCACGCAGACTACGACAGCCCTCCGCGGTGTCAGGAACTGTCGGCGCGGGGCACTAGAGTCGGTACGTGGCTGCAGACACCAACTCCTCGACGATGACCAAGGACCCGAGCACGGCAGCGGTGGAGGCCTCCGCGGGCGGCCGGCCGCGGATCCTGCTGCTCGACGGGCACTCGCTGGCGTACCGGGCGTTCTTCGCGCTGCCGGTGGAGAACTTCTCCACCACCACCGGCCAGCACACGAACGCGGTGTACGGGTTCACCTCGATGTTGATCAACATGCTGCGCGACGAGCAGCCGACCCACATCTGTGTCGCGTTCGACGTGTCGCGCAAGACCTTCCGCGCCGAGCAGTACGCCGAGTACAAGGCGGGCCGGTCGAAGTCGCCGGACGAGTTCAAGGGTCAGGTCTCGCTGGTCAAGGAGGTACTGGAGGCGCTGCGCATCCCGATGACCGAGGTCGACGGGTGGGAGGCGGACGACGTCATCGCGACGCTCGCGACGCAGGCCTCGGAGCAAGGCTTCGAGGTGTTGATCAGCACCGGTGACCGGGATGCGTTCCAGCTCGTCAGTGACAACGTGACAGTGCTGTACCCCAAGCGTGGCGTCTCCGAGATCGCCCGGATGGACCCGGCCGCCGTCCAGGAGAAGTACGGCATTCCGCCGCGGCTCTACCCGGACCTGGCGGCTCTGGTCGGCGAGCAGAGCGACAACCTGCCCGGCGTCCCGGGCGTGGGTCCGAAGACGGCGGCGAAGTGGCTTAACCAGTTCGGTTCGCTGAACGATCTGATCGACCGGGTGAACGAGATCAAGGGCAAGGCCGGAGACTCCCTGCGGGAGCACCTGTCCGAGGTGATCCGGAATCGCCAGATCAACGAGCTGGTCCGCGACCTGACGCTGGACGTGTCGGTCGACGACCTGGTCCGGCAGCCCTGGGACCGGGAGAAGGTGCACACCCTCTTCGACGGGCTGGAGTTCCGTGTGCTGCGCGAGCGCCTGGTCGCCGAGCACGAGGAGGTCGACGCCAGCATCGAGGAGGGCTTCGACCTGGAGGGCAGCCAGCTGGGGCCGGGCGAGGTGGCCGCGTGGCTCAAGGAGCACGTCTGCACCGGCGCGCGTACCGGTATCGCGGTGCAGGGCAGCTGGGGCCGGGGGACCGGCGAGATCACCGGCCTGGCGCTGGCGACATCGACCGGCGCGGCCGCCTGGTTCGACCCGGCCGTGCTCACGCCGGACGACGACGCCGCCTGGCAGGCGTGGCTCGCCGACCCGAAGCAGCCGAAGGCGCTGCACGACGCCAAGGGCCCGCTGCTCGGCTTCCTGGAGCGCGGCTGGACGCTCGGTGGACTCACCTCGGACACGCAGCTCAGCGCCTACCTCGTCCGTCCCGACCAGCGCTCCTATGACCTGGCCGACCTGACAGTGCGCTACCTGCGCCGCGAGCTGCGCAACGAGGACGCGGGCAACGGCCAGCTGAGCTTCGACGACATCGAGGGCGGACCGGCCGCGGACGCGACGATGTTGCGCGCCCGCGCGGTCGCCGACCTGGCCGACACCCTCGACGCCGAGCTGGACAAGCAGGCCGGTACGGCGCTCCTGGCGGACGTTGAGCTGCCGCTGATCGACGTGATCGCCGGGATGGAGCGCGACGGTATCGCGGTCGACCGGCCCTACCTGGAGCAGCTGGAGGAGCGCTTCGCCACCGGGGTGCGCGAGGCCGCCACGGCGGCGTACGAGGTGATCGGCAAGGAGATCAACCTCGGCTCGCCGAAGCAGCTGCAGGTGGTGCTGTTCGACGAGCTCGGCATGCCGAAGACCAAGCGCACCAAGACCGGCTACACCACGGACGCGGACTCCCTGCAGTC
>DASTVQ010000106.1:0-5697 GCA_035759015.1 Kribbella sp. | reverse complement strand
TGCAGATGCGAATGGCGTTCATGATGTAGCTCCCCCCTGGAGCGCCCTCACGGTGCGCTGTCAGGATTGCAGCGTACGGCCTCAGGTCTCGCGACGCAGCCCTCGAGGTCGCATCGCGAGAACAGTCGGCTCGCGAGAGTGCTGGTTCAGGCGGACATTGCGGCCGAGTGCGAACGATCGGTGACTGAGAGTCGGCAACCGCGGCGGCTGGTCGGCCCCCGGTCGCCGTAGCCGACCGCAGGTCGATGCTCATCATGGTGTCTTCGATCCCCCAGGCGCCCTCAGGTGGGTTGTCGGCGGCTCTCAGCTCTCGACGCTCGGTGATGCGGGTACTACGGACCGGCTCCACGGGACTTCCGTCCGTGGCTGCGCCGGTCCATGACCGGCATTGTCGAGATATGCGAGCAACTGATGCGTGTAGCACGCTCTGCAGCGACGGGGTCCAACGACCATGACTCGGCGGCTGGCATTGGCACGACTGGTCTCGACCAATCGCGGGCGCGTCGCCCTGGCTGCCACCCTGGCCGGCGTCATCGTCTTGGCAGGCGCGGGCGTCTATGCCCTGTGGGGCAACGGATCAGACGAGCCGTCGGGCAACCCGGCGCAGTCCGCACCGGCGGCCGATGGTGGCGTGAGCATGGACGGTCGGGCACCGCTCACCGGCGTCCCGACCGACAGCGACCTGAACCATCCTGCGGTCGCGGTCAAGATCTCCAACACACCGGACGCGCATCCCCAGCGGGGACTCGGCAACGCGGACATCGTCTTCGTCGAGCCGATCGCCGGAGCGACCACCCGGCTTGCGGCAGTCTTCCACTCCAAGCTGCCCCAACAGGTCGGACCCGTACGATCGTTGCGTCCGATGGATGCCGGACTCATCGGTCCGACGAAGGGCGTCATCGCCAACACCATGGCGGACGGCTGGGTCCTCAAGTACGTGGACGATGTTGCCGATCTTGCGAACCTGGGCACGCTGCGGGTTCCGCGGGGGACGTACCGGATCGACAGCAGCAGACGGGCGCCGAACCATGTCTTCGCCCAGCCCGGGAAACTCCTGGCGTTGACCGACCGTACCGAACCGCCGCCGCCCTACTTCAGCTACGCCGCCGGTGTCGACCAGTCGACAGCGCAGCGCGAAGGGAAGAACACGGCGTCGGTGACGGTCGGATATGGCGGCTCGGCGACCGCGACCTGGACCTATGACCAGGGCTCCGGTCGCTGGCTGCGCGCCGAGCAGTGGTCCGTCCACCGGCTCGAGGAGGGTGGTCAGGTTGCCGCGGACAATGTCATCGTCCTGCGCGCCAAGCGCGACACCTCCTTTGCCGAGGCCAAAGCCTCGATGACGCTTCTGGACGTTGTCGACACCTCCGGCTCGCTGGTCTTGTTCAGCGGCGACAAGGTGGTCACCGGACGGTGGGCCAAGGGCGATGTGAACGATCCGTTCAGCTTCACCACCGCTGACGGCAGGCCACTGCTGCTCACACCCGGGACGACCTGGGTCGAGTGCGTGCTCACCGACATGGCGATCGGGATCAGGTAGCGGCGCCGCCGGATCAGGGCCGCGGGCCGAGCAGGAGCCAGACAGGCGTCGGGCCCTTGCCTTTCACCTCGATGGTGCCCCGCGGCTCGAACAGGTACCGATCGCGCAAGCGCTCGTGGACCCGCGCCGACACCTGGATCGCGCCAGGGACTCCGTGGTTCTCCATCCGGCTCGCGGTGTTGACCGTGTCGCCCCACAGGTCGTAGATGAACTTGCGCCGCCCGATGACTCCGGCGACGACCGGGCCCATGTCCATCCCGATCCGGAAGCGCAGGCCGTCGAAGCGTGGCTCCGTCTCGCACGCGCGCAGCATCGAGAGCGCCATCTCCGCGACAGCCTCGCAGTGGTCCGCCCGAGGCGTGGGAACACCTCCGGCCACCATGTAGGCGTCGCCGATGGTCTTGATCTTCTCCAGGCGGTGCTCGTCGGCGAGCCGGTCGAATGCGGTGAAGACGTCGTCGAGCAGTTTCACCAGATCCTCGGGCGACAACTCGGCCGCGAGCGGGGTGAAGTCGACGATATCGGCGAAGAGCACGGTCGCCTCGGGGAAGCGGTCGGCCAGAACCCCTTCGCGACGTTTGAGTCGAGCCGCCACCGGCGCCGGCAGGACGTTCAGCAACAGTTGCTCGGAGCGCGCGTGTTCTCGATCTCGCTCCCGCACGAAGTACTGGAGCAGCAGGTAGGCGACAAGCGACGGGCCGGCCAGGTTTCCGGCGAAGAACGCGATCCGGACGGGCTCGGGAATCTCGGCCGGCTCGAGGACCGGCTCGAGCGCCGCCGAGACGGCCAGGAGAGCGAGATAGCCGGCGAACCAGGGAACGGCCTCGCGCGTTCCCATGAACATGAGCGCGCCGAGCGCTGACGTGAGCGCCCACAGTGATACGCCGCTCGAGCCGGCGAACCCGCCGAGCGACCATTGCAGCGCGAACGGAAGCAGCAGCATCAGGGTCAACTGAATCGTCCGGAACGTCGGGTACCGCTGTGTCCGCCCGTACCAGAACAGCAAAGCGATCGACACCACGAGATAGCCCAGCGGGATCGCGGCCGGAATCGGAAGGCCCAGGACGAAGTACGTGACTACCCACAACGGTGTCAGGACGCACACGAGGACCGTCGACAAGACGAGTGTCGATCGACGGAGCCGTTCCTCCTCCGCACCCGCCTCGACAACCCCGATCGCCGCCAGTCGCTGGATCAGCGACGAGTCCTCCCGGCCCTTCCTCATCACCATGTCCCCCCGGCCTCATCGTGACAGGAACGGTCGGTCGGGTGCCAGCGGGACGTGCCAGGACCTGAGGTACGGCGAGCAGTCGATGGCGGCTACCAGCTGCTGTCATCCGAACGGCGTAGTGCGATGTCCTCGAGTGTATTGAACCGATCAGCGCAAGGGCTCGTGTGGAGGTAGCCGGTCGGCCGGCTGTCGCTGATACGCGGCAGGGTGCCCGGCCAGGTGTCTGCGTACGCCGTCCTCAGGGGCGAGGCTAAGGGAGATGAGGATGGTCGCCGAGCTCGTCGAGGACCTGGTGGTGTTGCTTGCCGACGGCACCCACGCCCTCAGGTCGCACGGAAATCTGCATGGCAGCCGACGGCGATTCGAGAGGGCCTATCAGCTCGCCGCGCAGACGGGTGACTCGCGATCCATGTCGATGGCGGCGCTCGGCAGCAGCGGTCTGTGGGTGCATGAGAATCGCAGCGTGGCGAGTGCAGCCGTGCTCCACGCCCGGCTGCGCCAAGCCCTCTCCCAGGTCGATCCCGGTTCGTCCATCGGCGTTCAGCTTCGGGCCAGGCTGGCCGGCGAGGAGGACTATCGGACCGGTGAGTACACCAGGGTGCTGGCCGTCCTCGCCGAGGCCAGGCAGGTGCCGGAACCCATCGTCCTCGCAGACGCGCTCAGCATCGCGCACCATTGCCTGCTGGGACCGGACCACGGAGCGCTCCGGCGAGAGCTCGCGACCGACCTGATGGCGCAGAGCACGCGCACCGGGCGCCGAAGCGACCTGTTGATGGGCATGATCTGGCAGACGGTCGATCTGTTCCTGGACGCCGACCCGCATGCGGAGCGCCGGTTGCGCGAACTACAGCTGCTTCTCGAGCAGGACGGCCACCTGGCAGTCGGCTTCGTGGCCGACGCGCTGGAGGTGATGCTCGCCATCCGGGCGGGCGAGCTAGGCCGGGCCGAGAAGCTGGCACAGGCTTGTGCCGAACGAGGAATGGCAGCCGGCGATGCCGATGCGACGGCCTGGCACGCTGCACAGCTCGTTGCGATCCGGTGGTATCAGGGCCGCATCACCGACCTGCTGCCCATGCTCACGAACCTGGTGCATTCACCCACCCTCAGCGCGGTCGACAGCTCGATGTTCTCCGCACTGGCCGTGGCAGCCGCGGTCAACGGAGACCGGCGGACAGCAGCCGGGGCATTGGCCAGACTGACCGGTCGGGACCTGTCCGACCTGCCCCGTTCGAGCACCTGGCTGGTGACCATGTACGGCGTGGTGGAAGCCGCGCACCTCCTCGGGGACGCCACTACCTCGTCCCACGCGTACGAGCTGCTGAGTCCCTTCGCTGACCTTCCGATGATGGCAAGCCTCGGCGTCGCCTGCTTCGGTTCTGCTCGGCACGCCCTGGGCGTCGCTGCACTCACCATGGGTGATCCGCAGACGGCAGCGGACCACTTCCACGTTGCAGTGCAACAGAATCTCGCTCTCGGCCACTGGCCTGCCGTTGTGGCCTCACGGCTCCGACGTGTCGAGGCGCTCGGGCTGGGAGCCCAGTCGTCAGACCCAGGTATGGCACGACGTGAGCTGGCCGACGCGATGGCGGAAGCCACGGCGATGGGCATCCCCGTACGGGGCGGCGACCGGGAGGCGCTCGAGGTCTCTGTCACCTGTACCCGCCAAGGCCGTGGCTGGAAGGTGCAGTGCGGTGACCGCACGGCTATCGTCCAGCACAGCGTCGGAATGCTCCACCTGGCCGTCCTTGTGGCCAATCCCGGTCAGGAGATCAGCTCCGCCGACCTGGTCGCCGGCCTGTCTGTCCTGAAGGAAGCGGGCGCCGGCCTCCCGGCCTCGCCCCAGCCCGTCCTGGATCGAGCCGCCGTCCGGGACTATCGCAGTCGCCTGTCCCAGCTGCGGGCACAGATCGACGACTGGGAATCGAAGAACGAGACCGAACCTCTCGCCGCTGCCCGCGCGGAGTGCGACTGGCTGATGCGTGAGCTCGCCGCCGCGGCCGGCATCGGCGGCGACATCCGTCGCTTCCCCGACGGCCACGAGCGAGCACGGGTCGCGGTCGGGAAGGCCATCCGCCGAGCGATGACGCGGGTGGCGGAGGCGGACGCCGCGATCGGCGAACACCTCCGGCGAAGCGTGCACACCGGCGTACGTTGCTCCTACTCCCCCGGCTGACCCGGCCGCGCGGCGGCTGGACCGGAACTCACCCTCAGTCCGGTACGACGGTGCCGACGAGCACGATGCCGAGCGTGCACGGCTCCTGCGAGACATTGCGCCACGCGTGCCGTGTACCGTTCTGGACGACGCTGTCACCGGCCCTCAGACCGACCATCCGGCCGTCATCCAGCTCGAGGGACACCTTGCCCGACAACACCACGACGAGGTCCACGGACGCGGTTCTGTGCATGCCGTCCTGATCTGGCTCCATGTGGGCCGATCTGCCGGGCAGTTTGGCGTTGAGCTCGGCCTGGTGGTCCGCCTCGCTGAACGGTGGCCGCTCGGTACTGCCGGGCGGCACGGTGAACAGCGTGAACCGGACACCCCCGACCGGCGGGAAGTGCGTCAGTCCATCGGCGACGCGGGGCTCGGCGGGATCGGCCGGGAGCGTGTCGAACGCCCACAGCCGGTGCCACGCATAGCCGGGTAAGGCCGCGACCGTGACCGGTTGCACGGCCTCGTCGGTGACGACGAATGACCTTCCGTCGGGTCCTGTCCCCGTGACGACGCGTCGTGCTGACATCAACTCTCCTCCAGCTGGTTCGGCCGCGGGCGGGTGAGACCGCTCGCCCGGTCATCGGTCAGGCGCAGGCGTCGAAGGTCTTCGGCGGGTTCGTCGCGGCGTCGAGCTTGATGCCGGACGGACCGACGTTCTTGTCGAAGGCCTTCTGCCACTCGCCGGAGTCGACCATCTTCTTCAGGGCGTCGTTG
>DASTVQ010000105.1:0-10470 GCA_035759015.1 Kribbella sp. | reverse complement strand
GCCGATTCGTCGCTTCTGGTGCGGGCTCCCTGCGTTGGGCGCCCCAGAAGCGACGAACCGCCGGATGGATTTCCACAAAACACGCTCAGCCGGGGCCCTGAGGTCGGTGCTGGACGAACGTGATGTTCCACTCGCTGATGTCGGAGCCGCGCGGGTGGATCCGCCCGAGGTGGTTGTCGGGGACAGGCCCGGTGGTGCGGGTGGGGCGGGGCGGAGAGTGACGGCAAGGCGGTCGAGTGGGAGGGCGTCATTGGTCTGCCGCCCCCGGACGACCCACGGATGTGGCAGGTGTGCCAGTTATCCACAGGTGGGCGGGGTTGTGGGTGGGTGGGGGGTCGGTCGGCCGTGGAGCAACTAGGCTGCGGTGCTGTGTCCGGTACTGATCGTCCTTCCGTCGAACCCGTCGAGAATCGTGCCGCCAAGCGGGGCGTGGCCTGCGTGATCCCGGCGAAGGACGAGGCCGAGCGGATCGCGGCGACGGTGGACGCGGCGGGCAGGATCGCCGGCGTGGACCTCGTCGTGGTCGTGGACGACGGCTCCACTGACGGTACCGCGGAGGCAGCCGAGCGCGCAGGCGCTGTCGTCGTACGGCACGGGCAGAACCGGGGCAAGGCGGCAGCGATGGAGACGGGGGCGGCTGCGGTGGCGACCAAGGACGGGGCTGAGCCTCGGCTCCTGCTCTTCCTCGACGCCGACCTGACCGACTCCGCAGCCGGGGCGGAGCCGTTGATCGAGCCGGTGCGAGCGGGCCGCGCCGACATGACCATCGGCACCCTGCCGGCGCAGGTCCGGGCCGACGGGAGCAAGGCGGGCGGGCACGGCTTCGTCGTGCGGCTGGCACGGGCCGGCATCGAGCGGGCCACCGGCTGGGCACCAGAGCAGCCGTTGTCGGGCCAGCGCTGCCTGACCCGGGAGGCGTTCGACGCGGCGGTGCCGCTGGCCGCGGGGTTCGGCGTGGAGACCGCGCTGACCATCGACCTCGGCCGCAAGGGATTCCGGATCATCGAGGTGCCGATCGACGTGCGTCACCGCGCCACCGGCACCGACCTGCGCGGCCAGTTGCACCGTGGCCGCCAGTTCCTGCACGTGCGCCGGGCGTTGGCGGGCCGCGGCGCGCTGCCCGCTCGGAAGCATGTGCGATGAGCCCCGAGACTCCTGCCCCTGACAGCGCGGACGTGGCCGTTCCCGAGACGCCCGGAGCGGTGAAGGACGGCCGTCGGGCGGTCGCGCTGTACCTGACCTCGACCGCGCTGATCGTGCTGGCCGGGCTGCTCGGCCCGTCCGTGGTCGTCCTGACTCTGACGAACCGCCATGCCTGGCTGCCGTCGTACTGGTTCGGCGCGAAGCCGAACGACTGGTTCGTCACGTCCTTGATCTACGTCGCGCTGCTGCTCGGCGGCTACGGGGTGTTCCTGGCGCTGCGGGCTCTCAAGAACGGCTGGGCGCCACGGGTCGGCCGGTTGATCGCGCTCGGCATCGGGACCACGGCGGCCATCACGCTGGTGCCGCCGATGGCTTCCGGTGACGTGCTCATCTACGCCGCGTACGGGCGGATCATGTCGCTCGGGGGGAACCCGTACACGACGGCCCCGGCGGACACGATCCGCCTGGGGTACGACCCGGTCATCAGCGCGACCGAGCGGCCCTGGCAGGGTGCGAAGAGCGTGTACGGCCCGATCGCCACCTGGATCCAGTGGCTGTCGTCCGTGATCGGTGGCGACTCCATGCAGTTGACGGTCTGGATGCTGCAACTCTCCGTCGCCATCAGCCTGATCGTCACCGGGCTGCTGCTGGTCAAGCTGGTCGGACCGGACCCGGTCAAGCGTCGGCGCGTGGTCATGCTCGGCCTGGCCAACCCGCTGATCCTGTGGACAGTGCTGGCCGGCGCACACAATGACGCGATCGCCGTAATGTTCGCTGTGCTGGCGCTGGTGGTGTTCCGCCGGTACGTGTTCTGGGCCGGCGTGCTGCTGGGCGTGGCCGGGTGCACCAAGTTGTCGATCGGCTTGGTCGGGGTCGCGATGCTGTGGTCGCTGCGCGCGGATCGGCGCAGGATGCTGTGGTTCTGCCTCGGCGGCGCGCTCTCGATGGGCGGTCTGTACGCGATCGTCGGCCTGCAGGCCTTCCAGCAGGCGCGGTCGCAGACCTCGTTCATCTCCACCGGCACGCCGCACAAGGTGCTGTTCAGCCTGTTCGACCTGTTCCTGCCCGGGCCGTTGGTCCGGACCGTGATCGGCATCGCGGCCTGGATCGCGCTGATCGTGGTCGCGATCCTGCTCGCCCAAGTGTTCCCGAAGTCGCTGGTGCCCAAGGCGCATCCGGAGGACACCACGCCGGACGCGATCCGCTACACCGCGATCTACGCGATCGCCTGGCTGCTTACCGCGATGTACACCCTGCCCTGGTACGACCTGACCGCCTGGGTGGCGCTGGCGATGGTGGCGGCGTCCCAGGTGGACAAGTTGATGGTGGTCCGCACCACCATGCTCGCGATCGCCTATGTGCCGGGCCGTGATCCCAGCGCGCGGCAGGTGGCGGGTGAGCTCTCCGGCTCGCTCGAGTGGTTCAGCAACCGGCTGCGCGACACGATCTGCCCGGCGATCGAGCTGGCCGTGCTGATCGCCCTCATCGTCTGGGCGCGGCGGGGCGGCGCGCAGTGGTGGCCGTACGACTGGCCGAAACGCAAGCAGAAGACCGTCACCGAGAAGGCCGAAGCGCACTAGTCTCAGCCGGATGCAGAAGCTATCCGGAGCCGGTGGGTTCCAGCGAGCGGATCCCAACCATTTCGCCGAGCACTTGCGGACCGACGCTCTCTCGGTCGGGACGTACTCCATCCCGGCCGGTGGGGTCGACGACCAACTCCCTCACCACGAGGACGAGATCTACGTCGTCACGACCGGCCGGGCTCGGCTGGTCACCCCCAGCGGTACCGCCAAGGTCGGCCCCGGTGACGTTCTGTACGTGCCTGCCGAGGAGCAGCACACGTTCACCGACATCATCGAGGACCTGGCCCTGCTGGTCTTCTTCGCCCCGCCCTACACCGGTCGGTGACTGCTCAGCTCCACAGCTCGTGCCCGGCGGCGATCGCCAACGCCAGCACCGACTTCACCGGCCTCTTCAACTCCGCCGCGGCGGCCACGACGTCTTCGTACTCGGGTTGTACGTTGACGACCTGGCCGCCGTACCTGGCGATCTTGAGGCGGATCCGCTGGCCACCGACGTCCACACTGGCGAACTCCCGGTCTGCCGCGTGCTTGGTGACTCCGAACTCGCGCAGGCCGATCGCCGACGTCTCGGTCAGGATCACCGACCGGACCAGCTCGGCGTTCGCCGAACCGACCAGCACCGAGAGCGTGTGCGCGGGGCGGCCCTTCTTCATCAGGATGGGCGTCAGCCAGGCGTCCGCCGCCCCGGCTTCGAGCAACCGGGCCAGCACCTGCGGCCAGATCCGTGGATCCAGGTCGTCCACGTTGGTCTCGTAGACCACCTCGGTGCCCGGCCGCTCGATCGACTCACCGATCACGACCCGGACGATGTTCGGCACCTCGGCCGGGTCGCGGCCGCCCGCGCCGGCACCCGTCTGCTGGATCCGCATCGGCGGCATCGGGCCGAACTCGTCCGCCAGCGTGGCCAGCAGCGCCGCTCCGGTCGGCGTCGTCATCTCGTACGGCGCGGTGCCGCCGACCACCGGTGCATCGCACTCGGACAGCAGCGCAAGCACCGCCGGGCCGGGCACCGGGATCCCGCCGTGCTGCCCACGCACCTGCCGCCCGCCGCCAAGCGCGATCGTGGAGACGACCACCCGGTCCAGGTCGAGCGATGCCGAGGCAGCGGCCACGCCGACGATGTCCGCGATCGCGTCGAGCGCGCCGACCTCGTGGAAGTGCACATCGTCCGGGTCGACGCCGTGGGCGGCGGCCTCGGCCCGGGCCAGCCGGGCGAAGGTGTCCAGCGAGCGGTTCCGCACGGCCGGCTCCAGCCCGGCCGCCTCGATCAACCGACGTACGTCAGCCCAGGTCCGGGTGGGACCACTGGCGCCCGCACTGCCCTCGGCCTCCTCCCCGTGGTCATGCCCGTGACCATGACCATGGCCGTGCCCACGCTCGCTCTGCTCCGACGGCGGGAGGTTCTCGGGGTGCAGTTCACCGTTGACCCGCACAGACGCCTTGGTGGCGGCGATCTGGTGCCGGCTGGTGCGTTCCACCGTGATCGAGAGCGAGCCGTCCACCGCGGCGACGGCGGCGTTGACCAGTTCCGGGTCGGCGCCGGCATCCAGGAACGCGCCCAGCAGCATGTCGCCGGACGCACCCGCCGAGCAGTCGATCCACGCAACCCTCATCGGTCCACCTGGCCGTTCGTCGCGGTGACCTCGCCCGGCGCGGCCCGCCGCGCGACCCGGGCGGCGAAGACGCCGGCGCCGAAGCCGTTGTCGATGTTCACCACGGTGACGCCCGGTGCGCACGAGTTCAGCATCGCGAGCAAGGCCGCGACGCCGCCGAACGAGGCGCCGTACCCGACCGAGGTCGGTACGGCGACAAGCGGCACGCCGACGAGTCCACCGACGACGCTGGGCAGGGCGCCTTCCATGCCGGCCACGACGATCAGGCAGTCCGCCGCGTCGAGTCGCTCGCGCACGCCCATCACGCGATGCAGTCCGGCGACGCCCACGTCGGTGATGAGGTCGACGCCTGTGCCGAAGACGCGGGCGGTGGTGGCAGCCTCGGCGGCGACCGGCGCGTCCGACGTACCGGCGGAGACGACGGCGACGGTTCCACGCCTGGTAAGCGGTTCGCCGAGCACGGCAGTGCGCCCCACCTCGTCGATCACGGCGTCGGGCAGCGCGGCCGCGACCGCGGCCTGGGCGTCGGGCGCCAGCCGGGTGGCCAGCACCGCGTGCTCCGGATGCGCTGCGTGCAGTGTCCGGAGCAGCTCGACGACCTGGGCGGGCGTCTTCCCGGCGCCGTAGACCACCTCGGCGTCACCGGTGCGCTGCAGCCGATCGGTGTCTAGCCGTGCGTAACCGAGGTCGTGCACGCCGGGTTGTGGACCGCGTTCAGGCAGATGTGTCACGCCGCGAATCTACGTGGCCGCCCCGTGCGGGCGTCCAATGCCCCGCAACCACCTGTGATTCCCGGCCTGCCGGCCACTCAAGCACTAGGCTGCCCCCCGTGCCAGGAGTGCCACCAGCGCGTTATGCCTACCTCGGGCCTGTGGGGACGTTCACCGAGGCGGCTCTGCGCACGGTGCCCGCAGCCCAGCGGGCCGAGCTCGAGCCGTACCCGACCGTGGGTGCGGCGCTGGATGCGGTGCGTGCAGGCGACGTCGACGGCGCGCTGGTGCCGATCGAGAACTCCGTCGAGGGCTCGGTCCCGGTCACGCTGGACGAGCTGGCCGTCGGTGAACCGGTGACGATCACCCGCGAGGTCCTGCTGCGGGTGCGGTTCGACCTCCTCGCCAAGCCCGGTACGACGCTGGCGGACGTGAAGCGGGTCATCAGCCATCCGCACGCCGAGGCGCAATGCCGAGGCTGGCTGCGACGGCACCTCCCGGACGCGGTGATCTCGCGCTCCGCCTCGACCGCGGCGGCCGCCGTAGAGGTGGCTCAGGGCGATGCGGCACATGACGCGGCCATCGCGGCACCGGTGGCGGGCGAGCACTACCGCCTCGTCTCCCTGGCCGCGGACATCGGCGACAACCCCCACGCGATGACGCGGTTCGTGCTGGTGTCGCGGCCCGGTCCACCGACCGTGCGGACCGGCGCCGACAAGACCAGCCTGGTCGCCTTCATCCGCGACGACCACCCGGGCGCGCTGATGGAGATCCTCGACGAGTTCGCGGTCCGCGGCGTCAACCTGACCCGGCTGGAGTCACGGCCGACGGGTGAGGCGATGGGCCGGTACTGTTTCTCCCTCGACGCCGAGGGGCATATCGCAGACAAACGGGTCGGCGAGGCACTGATGGGTCTGCGCCGGGTCTGTGCCGAGGTGCGCTTCCTCGGCTCCTATCCGCGAGCCGACCAGACAGCGGCGACGGTGCGACGCGGCACGACCGACGCCGACTTCCTCGATGCCGAACGCTGGCTCGCCCGGCTACGTGACGGACGGATCTGACGTGTCCTCGACCCTCGCTGGTGTCTTCGGCATCGTTGCTCTCCTGGTGGCTGTCCTCGCCTTGGTGTTCTCCGTGCAGGCCGTGCGGGCCCAGCACGGCCAGGCAGCACCCACCCCGCCGATCCCGCAGCCTGAGGCTCAATCCCCGGCGGCGCAATCTCCGGCGGGGTCCACGCCCGAGGTCAGAACCACCACGGTCAGGACGGAGCTCCGCCGCCTCGCCAAGCAGCTCGGCGCGACCAGGCTGCAGCTGACCGAGACGTTGCAGCACCTGTCGGTCGTCCGCTACGACGCGTTCGGCGACACGGGTGGCCAGCTGTCCTGGTCGATGGCGCTGCTGAACGACCACGGCGACGGAGTGGTGCTCACCTCGATCAACAGCCGCAACGACGCCCGCTCGTACGCCAAGGAAGTGAAGGGCTTCGCCAGCGACTCGAAGCTGTCGCCGGAGGAGGCGGAAGCGATCGAGCTGCTCCGCGCCAAGGCCTCACCGCCGCCTGGGGACCCGGACCACCAGTGAGCCTGGCTCGACCTCGGCAGTGAGGCTCCGACCCATCCCGATCCCATCCCCGTCCAGCTGACGCTGCACGTCCACGCCCGCGACGATCTCGACCTTCTTGGCGGTGAAGCGCTCCAGGTAGAGGTCGGTCTTCTTGTGCCGGGTCGCCACCCGGACGATCAGCCGCGGCCACTGGGTCACCCGGCGCGGCGCGATCACCACGACATCGATCAGGCCGTCGTCCGGCCGGGCGTCCGGCAGCAGCGCGATGTTGGCCTGCAGAGTGCCGACGTTGCCCACCACGACAGTGCGGGCACGGCGCTCCAGCGGGGGTTGGTCGTCCAGCGTGATCCGGACCCGGACCGACGGGTGGTTGATGTTCTTCAACGCCGACACCAGGTACGCCGTCCAGCCCAGCTGCGCCTTCAGGTGCGCCGGCGCGTCGGAGATGATCGCCGCGTCCAGGCCAAGACCCGCCATCACGGCGAACCGGTCGGTGTCCAGTCCGTCACCATGCACCTTGACCAGGTCGATCCGCCGGTCCCGGCCGTCCAGGATCAGCTCCAGCGCCTCGTCCATGTCAAGCGGGATGTGCAGGTTGCGTGCCAGCAGGTTGCCGGTGCCGGCCGGGATCACGCCGACCGGGATGCCGGTGAAGGCGAGCTGGGCGCAGACCACCCGTACGGTGCCGTCGCCGCCGGCCACCAGGACCAGATCGACCTGCTCCTCGATCGCCCGCTTGGCCATCGCGTTGCCCGCGTCGTCCTCCCTGGTCTCCAGCCAGAGTGGGTCGTCGAACCCGCGCACGGCCAGCGCCCGGTTCACCTTGCGCCGGAAGGCGACGCCGTCACCGATCTTGATCGGGTTCACGATCACGGCCGCCCGCGGCGGCGGCTCCGCACCTTCGTCGGACCCCGTACGCTGCCGCCTCCGGCGAGGGCGGGGGCGCAGCCCGAAGGCCACCGAGGACGTGACGAGGA
Organism: Kribbella sp.; assembly: GCA_035759015.1. Lineage (GTDB taxonomy): Bacteria > Actinomycetota > Actinomycetes > Propionibacteriales > Kribbellaceae > Kribbella. The sequence continues at coordinate 2,881 of DASTVQ010000105.1, read as the reverse complement.
CCGCCAGGCCGAGGGCCCACCCGCCGAGCACGTCGGAGACGTAGTGCACGTTCAGCACCACCCGGTCTACCGAGGCCAGTAACACCACCGCGAGCGCCGGCAGCGTCACCAGCAGCCGGAACCGGCGACGCCAGCCCCGCACCGACGGGAGGATCACTCCGAGCGCACCCGCCATGACGAAGGCGGACGTCGCGTGCCCGGAGACGTACGACCAGCCGTCCACCGCGACCAGTGGCTCGAGCGGGTGGGGGCGCTCGACGATGCGCTTCACCGCCTGAACCAGGGCGAGCTCGGCGCCGGCCGCGACGAGCAGCCAGAAGGTGAGCAGGCGGGCGCGGCGGTGCCAGAGATAGAAGGCGACCACAGCGATGACGGCTCGGGAGGCCCAGGGCAGGATCACCGCGCCGACCACCTGCCACATGTCGACCCAGGCCTCGTGACTCGCCCCGTAGTCCGCCGCGGCATCGGAGACGGACAGGTCCCAGCGCCACAGCGGCGGCCAGTCCCAGACCACCAGCACGGTGATCACGATGAAGGGCAACACACCCAGCAGGACCGTGAGCGCACGGCCGAGATGGCTGGGTGGATGGCGGCTCATGCTCCCCCTCACTACTGCGGCGCGGACACCTGGTGCCAGCCCATCATCCCGAATACACTTCGCCGCCCCGCACACGCCCGGCTAGGCTCGCGGTGTGATCGATGCCAAACTGCTCCGCGAGAACCCCGACCTCGTCCGCGCGTCCCAGGCGAAACGCGGCGAGAGTACCGAGCTGGTCGACCAGGTCCTCGCGGCCGACAGCGACCGCCGATCCGCGATCGCGGCGTACGAGTCGAAGCGGTCGGAGCAGAAGAGTCTGGGCAAACAGGTCGCCCAGGCCAAGGGCGACGAGCGCGCGGCCCTGCTGGAGCGGACCAAGACGCTGGCCGCCGAGGTGAAGGCGAACGAGGCGGCCGCCAACGAGGCTGAAGCCCGGTTCGAGGAGCTGTCCCGCGCCCTGCCGAACCTGGTCGCCGACGAGGCGCCCGCCGGCGGTGAGGACGACTACGCGGTCCTCGAGGAGATCGGCAAGCCGCGCGACTTCTCGGCCGAGGGCTTCGAGCCGCGGGATCACCTGGAGCTGGGTGAGCTGCTCGGCGCGATCGACATGGAGCGCGGCGCGAAGGTCTCCGGCGCCCGGTTCTACTTCCTCAAGGGTGTCGGAGCCCTGCTCCAGCTGGGCATGCTGCAGCTCGCCATCGCCCAGGCGGTGGAGAAGGGCTTCACCCCGATGATCACGCCCAGCCTGGTCAAGCCCGAGGTGATGGACGGCACCGGCTTCCTGGGCGCGCACGCGGACGAGGTCTACCGCCTCGCCGAGGAGGACCTCTACCTCGTCGGTACGTCGGAGGTCCCGCTCGCCGGCTACCACATGGACGAGATCCTGGATCTGTCCGCCGGACCACTGCGCTACGCCGGGTGGTCCTCCTGCTACCGCCGCGAGGCCGGCTCGTACGGGAAGGACACCCGCGGCATCATCCGGGTCCACCAGTTCGACAAGGTCGAGATGTTCACCTACTGCAGCCTGGAGGACGCGGCCGCCGAGCACGAGCGGCTGCTGGGCTGGGAGAAGGAGTTGCTGGACAAGATGGAACTGGCCTACCGGGTGATCGACACCGCGGCGGGTGACCTCGGCTCGTCCGCGTCCCGCAAGTTCGACTGCGAGGCGTGGGTTCCCACCCAGGGCCGCTACCGCGAGCTCACGTCGACCTCGAACTGTACCGACTTCCAGGCGCGCCGGTTGAACATCCGGCACCGCGACGCGGACGGCAGACCACGCCCGGTCGCCACGTTGAACGGCACCCTGGCCACGACCCGCTGGATCGTCGCCATCCTCGAGACGCACCAGCAGGCGGACGGCTCGGTCCGCGTCCCGACCGCGTTGCAGCCCTACCTGGGCGGCCGTGAGGTCCTGGAACCGGTCCGCAGATGACGGGTGCCACCGTCGCGACCACCTGGCGCCCCAAAGCCGTTGCCCTCGACATCGATGGCACCCTGCTGGACCGAGACGAGACGATCTCGCTCGCGGTCATCGACGCCGTACGTCGGACCGCAGCGCAGGTACCGGTCATCCTGGCCACGGGGCGGTCCTGGCACGGCACGCTGCCGGTGGTGGACACGCTCGGGCTACCGCCCGGACTCGTTGTCTGCAGCAACGGTGCGCGCACGTTGAGTCACCCCGAGGGAAGGTTGCTGGACGAGCGGACCTTCGATCCCTCGACGGTGATCGCGTCGGTCCGCGAGCATGCGCCGACCGCCCGGATGGCCGTTGAGGAACACGGGTTCGGACACCGGGTGACGGCGCCGTTCCCCGATGGCGACCTGCAGGGCGAGATCCGAGTGGTCTCCGACCACGAGCTCGCGCCGGAACCCGTGACCCGGTTGATCATCCGCGACCCGGACAGCTCCGAGGACGACTTCGTCCAGCTGGCCGAGCGCCTCGGGCTGCACGGCGTGAGCTACTTCGTCGGTTGGACGGCCTGGCTCGACATCGCGCCCGAGGGCGTGGACAAGAGCACCGGCCTGAAGGTGGCGCTGGCCCACTACGACCTGCGGGCGCAGGATCTGCTGGCGATGGGGGACGGGCGCAACGACATCGAGATGCTGGAGTACGCCGGGCAGGGGATCGCGATGGGATCGGCCCCCGACGAGGTCAAGGCCGCGGCGGACGAGGTGACGAAGTCGGTCCAGGACGACGGCGTCGCCGCCGTACTCGCTCGATGGTTCTGATACTGCCCTGAAGCATCCATGGGCCCGGAAATCCCTGTGAACACAGGGTTTCCGGGCCCGTGGTGTGAAACCGAGGTGCGCGGGGTTCAGGCGACGCGGGTGCCGCCGGTGCGC
>DASTVQ010000104.1:0-43105 GCA_035759015.1 Kribbella sp. | reverse complement strand
GGCGGTCAGGGCAGCGGTCGAGCGATACGAGGTGGCTCACCCCGTCCTCGACGACCCGGAGCTGGTCACCTGGCAGAACTACACTGCCCGGGCCTGGCCGACGCTCGTCCTGGTCGACCCGAACGGTTACATCGTCGCCCAGTACTCCGGCGAGGGACACGCGCACGCGCTCGATGCACAGCTCGCCGAGCTGGTTGCGCAGCACGAGGCAGCCGGAACGCTCACCCGTGGCCGCTCGCCGTACATCGCGCCCGAGCCGGAGTCGACGGACCTGCGGTTCCCCGCGAAAGTGATCACGCTGCCCGCAGGCGGCTACCTCGTCGCCGACGCCGGCCACCACAGTCTCGTCGAGTTGGCTGCCGACGCCACGACCGTGCGCAGGAGGATCGGCACCCAGCAGCGAGGTCTCGGCGACGGTCCGGCGGACGAGGCAACCTTCTCCGAGCCGAACGGTCTTACCCTTCTGCCCGCCGACGTCGCGGCCAGAGTCGGCTACGACGTGGTGGTGGCCGACACGGTCAACCACGCGCTCCGCGGCGTAACCCTTGAGACAGGTGAGGTCCGGACGCTCGTGGGCACCGGCACGCAGTGGATGGACGGCGACAGTACCGACGTCCTGAGCTCTCCGTGGGACGTTGCCTGGTGGCAGGACCGGGTGTGGATCGCCATGGCCGGCGTGCACCAGCTGTGGACGTTCGACCCCCTCACCGGGGTCACAGAGACAGCAGCCGGTACGACGAACGAGGGCCTGCGCGACGGCGCCTTGGACCAGGCGTGGTTCGCGCAGACCTCTGGCCTTGCGGCAGACGGTGACCGGCTCTGGCTGGCGGACTCGGAGATCTCCGCACTGCGCTGGGTCGACGCCGAGGTCCACACGGCGATCGGCACCGGCCTGTTCGACTTCGGGCTGCGCGACGGCAAGGCCGAAGAGGCACTGCTGCAACACCCCCTCGGCGTGACGGTGCTGCCCGACGGTTCTGTCGCGATCGCCGACACCTACAACGGCGCCGTACGGCGGTACGACCCGGCGAGCGGCATGGTCGAGACGATGGCGACCGGGCTGGCCGAGCCGAGCGGAGCGGTTGTCGCGGGCAACGAGCTGCTGGTGGTCGAGTCGGCTGCGCACCGGCTGACGCGGATCCCGCTCGGTGCGTCGGCCCAGGCGGACGAGTTCAGCAGCCGCACCCAGCGGCCGCCGATGGAGATCGCGGCCGGAGAGGTGACGCTGGAAGTCGTCTTCACCCCGCCACCCGGGCAGAAGCTCGACGAACGGTACGGGCCGTCCACGAGGCTGTTGGTGTCGTCCACGCCGGACGGCCTGCTACGAGAGGGCGTCGGCGACTCTACCGACCTGACCAGGCGGCTGGTGGTCGACGGACGAGTGGGAGATGGGGTGCTGCACGTTGCCGTACAGGCTGCCTCGTGCGACGACTCGGCAGAGGTCGAGTTCCCCGCCTGTCACATGCACCGGCAGGACTGGGGCGTGCCAGTCCGTGTCACAGCGGAAGGGTCGGGCCGCCTGGAGCTGGTGCTGTCGGGCACTACGCCATGAACCGGCCCGGGCTCACTCCTGCACGTCGCGGTGGTGCTCCTCGACGACGCGGTACTCCTCCTCGACGGCCGGGTCGATCGCGTCGTTCGCGACGCGCTGGCGCCGGTTGGTGATGTAGAAGGAGAGCGCGATCCCCAGAGCACCGGCTGCCATCAGGACGAAACCGATCACGGTCAGGTCGATGGCATCCAGCGAGTCGCGCACACCGAAGGCCAGAATGGCGCCGAGCGCCAGCAGGAAGATCCCAACACCGATGCTCATGTCGAGCCTCCTCGAGAATGTCGTACCACACCTCGACGCTACGCCCCGTGGGCGCTTCGGTCCATCGACGACGCGTGTCGTTGGCCGGCTACCCAGTGGTGAGCTTCACGTCGCCGCTCACCGTGCGGGCATCGATGGTGTGGCCGCCGTCGGGGTAGTCGGTGAGATCGTTGGTCACTTCGCCACTGCGAGTGTCCGTCCGCACGTCCCTGACGCACCGCGGCCCGACCCGGACAGGGGTGCCAGGGCGGGACCGCGTGGTGGTGCTCAGAAGGCGGACTCGGGCAGGTCCATCACGTCCAGGTCGGTCAGCTCGGCCTTGACCCGCTCGGCCCGGACGCTCGGCATCGTGGACCGCACGAACCACTGGGCGGCCGCGACCTTGCCGGCGTAGAAGTCCCGGTCGGCGTCGGACACGTCGCCGCCCAGGCGGTTCAGCGCCACCTCGGCCTGCCGGAGCATGAGCCACGAGCACACGACGTCGCCGAGCACGTACAGCAGCCGGGACGTGTTGAGGCCGACCTTGTAGATGTTGCGCAGGTCGCCGTTCTCGGCCTGCGGGTTGCTCGCCATCAACGCCTGGCCCATCACCGCGAGGATCTTCTGGGTGTCCTCCAGGCCCTCGGCGAGCAGCGCGCGCTCCTCCTTCAGCCGGCCGTTGCCTGCGTCGGAGGTGACGAAGGCCTGGATCTGCTCGGCGAGATGGCCTAGCGCCCGGCCTTGGTCCTTGATGATCTTGCGGAAGAAGAGGTCCTGGCCCTGGATCGCGGTCGTGCCTTCGTACAGCGTGTCGATCTTGGCGTCGCGGACATACTGCTCGATCGGGTAGTCCTGCAGGAAGCCCGACCCGCCGAACGTCTGCAGCGACTCGGTGCCCAGCAGGGTCCACGACTTCTCCGAGCCGTACCCCTTCACCAGAGGGAGCAGCAGGTCGTTCACCCGCTCCGCCTCGGCGTCCTCGGTGCCGGCGTACCGGGCCTGCTCCGCGCGGTCCTGGTACGTCGCGGTGAAGAGCACCAAGGCCCGCAGCGCCTCGGCGTACGCCTTCTGCGTCATCAGCGAGCGGCGGACGTCCGGGTGGTGGGTGATCGTGACGCGCGGCGCCGACTTGTTCGACGCCTCGGTCAGATCGGCGCCCTGCACCCGCTGCTTGGCGTACTCCAGCGCGTTCAGGTAACCGGTCGAGAGGGTGGCGATCGCCTTCGTGCCGACCATCATCCGGGCGTACTCGATCACCTGGAACATCTGCGCGATGCCGTCGTGGACCTCGCCGAGCAGCCAGCCCTTGGCCGGCTTGGTCTCGCCGAAGGTAATCTCGCAGGTGGTGGACACCTTGATGCCCATCTTCTTCTCGACGTTCGTGACGAAGGCGCCGTTGCGCTCCCCGGTCAGCTCGCCGGTCTCCAGGTCGAAGTCGTACTTCGGTACGACGAACAGGCTGAGGCCCTTCGTCCCCGGACCACCGACGCCCTCGATGCCCTGCGGGCGGGCCAGCACCAGGTGGACGATGTTCTCGGTCAGGTCGTGCTCGCCGGACGTGATGAACCGCTTGACGCCCTCGATGTGCCAGCTGCCGTCCTGCTGCAGGAAGGCCCTGGTTCGGCCGGCGCCGACGTCGGAGCCGGCGTCCGGCTCGGTCAGCACCATGGTGGCGCCCCAGCCGCGCTCGATGATGTGGCGAGCGATCAACTTGTCCCGCTCGGTGCCGTTGCGCCACAGCACGTGCGCGAAGTTCGGGCCCGCGGCGTACATGTGAACGGGCGGGTTCGCCCCGAGCACCAGCTCGGCGGCGGCCCAGCGAAGCGACGGGGGAGTCGGCTGGCCGCCCAGCGCCGCCGGCAGCTCGAGCTTGAACCACTCGGCATCCATGTAGGCGTGGTAGCTCTTCTTGAACGCCTCCGGCATCCGGACCTCGTGAGCCTCCGGATCGAACACCGGCGGGTTGCGGTCCGCCTCGGCGAACGACGCGGCGAGCTCGTTCTTGGCCAGCCGGTCGATCTCGGCCAGCACCTCACGGGCGGTGTCGGCGTCCATGTCGGCGTACGGCCCCTGACCGAGCACCTCGCCACGACCGAGGACCTCGAGCAGGTTGAACTCGATGTCCCGCAGATTCGACTTGTAGTGGCTCACGCAGTTCCCCTACTCTTCGCTACCGTGGTGCTGTACTCACGAGTAACTTCGAGTATATACCCGCCAGTAACGAAGGCAAAGCGCCATTCCGCGGAACGAAGCATGGCGGGCAGGGGTGTGCCGATCGGCGGAGTCAGTGCAGGCTGACGGTTTGGGTGTGTCCGTCGATGGCGACCTTCACCTGTGCGTTGGCGGCTTCTGGCACGAGTACGGCGTTCGCGCGGGGTCGGCTCCACGCGTTGGTATCGATGCGATAGCTCAGCTGGGCGCCCTTCCGGACAACGGCCCAGCCCTGGCCTCGGGGAAGGTGGATGCATTCCGTCCGCGTCCGCACCGAGCGGCCAGAGTCCTGGCGTCTGCCAAAGCCTTGGATCGTCGGCGTTCTCGCCAGGCCAGGGGATGCCGGCCACGTACAGGTCGGAGTATCCCTCACTCGGGAGTGCGCTGAGCTTGATGGCTCCCAAGTCGATCCCTGCCGGCACCGGCACGACGCTCACTCCGTCGGCGAACTTCAGCGGGGTATACCCGCGACCGCTGGAGCCGTCCTTTGCGTAGGTACGCCCGGCTGACCAGCCCACCGGCTGCCCGGTGTCGAGCACGACGAGAGCACGCGCTGGGGAACCGGTCACGAACCCGATGGTCAGGCCCGCCAGCGCCAGCGCACGTAGACCCCCTCGTACACCTCCTGCACCAGGTCCTCGGCTGCCGACCGGTCGCCGGTGAGCAGTACGGCGGTCCGCAACAGCCTGGTCGAGCTGCCCCGGACGAACTCGTCGAAGTCGTCACCACGGGTGACCATCCGACCTCCCATCTCCCGTATCACCGGTGCCTTGGCGCTCGGCTGGGCAGCCACAGGCATCGGTCTCGGCGTGGCCGGCCTGGTGTTGACTGCCATCACCTTGCCGCGCGGGCTCGTTCCCACCGCTGTTCGCGGCGACGATCAGTTGCCGAGGGCCCTTGCCCTGCGTGGGTCCAGGGGACAGCTGGTGAGCCTGATCGGCGGTCCTGCGAGCGGAATCCTGGTTGCCGCGGCCGCCTTGGCCGGTGCCAGTCTGCTGATGTCCCGTCGGGTCCGGGCACTGTCGGTGCTTTCCATGGGTCCTCGACGAACACCAGCGAATTTGTATAGCGGAGTCGAGATGCCATATCGATTCCGCGCTACAACTCCACGCGGGCCTTCTGCTGGACGGCCAAGCGGGTGCTGCAGCAGGCAGACCGCCCGCCGCGACAGGCGCGGCGGGCGGCGTTCAGCAACCTCCGCTTGGCCTACATGCCGCTGCGGTACCGGTCGCCGTAGTAGGTGCCCAGCCGATCCCGGTACTCGAGGTCGCTGCCCGCGTCCGGGTCGTACTCGGGTGCGTCCTTGATCTCGTCCTTGCTGCGGTCGACGTACACCTTCCGGTCCTCGTGGTCGATTCGCTCGATCACACCGGCCGGCAGCAACACCTTGCGGCCGAAGATCCACGGGCCGGTGTCCACCACGATGGACGCCTTGTCGGTGTCGTAGGTGGCCTCGTCGACCTTGCCGATGTCACCGTCGACGGCTGCGATCTTGTATCCGGTCAGATCGGTGCCTGTGGTGTAGCCCGCGCCTGCCTGGTAGTTCCACGGATCGAACGTGCTCATCAGTCGGTCCCTTCTTGTCTGAGCCGAGGTGTCGGGTCGGGCTGATGCCCGCCAAACCCTTCGGCTACCAAGGTTCCGGCCGGTACCCAGTGGTTCACTGGGTCAATCCTCCTTCGCGCAACGTCGGCCTCAGGGTGACTGCACCGTGTGGACGACTAGCCGCGCAGCGTGACTGTGAAGCTCCGGCCGTACGCCTGGTGAGTGTCGAACTCCAGTCGGGTGCCCCCGGCAACCAAACTGACCCGCACGCCGTCGTCTGCCGAGACCTTCGTCAGGTCGCGACCACGGACGACCACAGGAACCAGGTCCTGCTCCATCGTGGGGTCGGAGACGGCAACGGTCGTCAAGCCGTCAGCCTGCCTCTGCATGATCACCGAGGCCGGGCCGTCGATGCTCAGCCCAGCGGCCTCCTGCCGTTCGTGCGCGAACACGTTCGTGGCTGTCAGACCGAGGCCGGTGTGCTTGACGGCCTGCACGCGTTCGTCGTTCGCCAGCACAGTCAGGGGGCCGCGCTGGTACGACCTCAACTGGTTCTCCACCGCGTTGGGCACGAGTGCGTACGCGAGCGACGAAGGCGTTGTTCCCGCAGGCTGGTCGATGGAGACGCCGAAGACATTCCGGGTCACCGCGGTGTCCGGGTTGGAGGTACGCACGATCCGGCGGCTGCGGGTGACCTTCTCCAGCTCGACCGAGACTTGGCGGGGCTGGAGGAATACGTAGCCGACGGCTGTGCCCTGGCTCCCGTTCGTGTAGCGCAGCCAGTACAGGTCCCCTGTACCTGTGCCCGACCAGGGGCTGCCGTCCCGCAGCCCGCCGGTGATCGTGATGTGGTCCGACGCATCGGCTGTCCGGGCGTCGACTGTCGTGGTCACGGCCCGCCCCGCCGTATCGCCGACGCCGGCGGCCAGTACGACGATCTCGTCGTCCAGCATGAACCACGACTTCGTTGCCGTGGCGTTCCGGTAGGCCACGAAGTCGTCCGGCAGCACCCCCGCCTGCTTGGCGGCGTACGCGACATCACTCGACAGGACCAAGCCAGCCGCGCTGTACGGGCCCAGTGTGGCGCCGCCGGAGTGGCTGTTGGTGCCGCGCGGGAAGTAGACGTAGGTGTTCTGCGACTCCGACGACGAGGTGAAGTTGAGCGGGTGGTCGGGATTGTCGTAGTACGGCGTCCCGTACAGCTGGGGGATCGTCTGCCGCTGCTCGACCGGCGCGGTGACACCGGCCAGGCCGTACGGCGACACCGTGGTGAAGTAGTCCACCCCGAACGCCTGGGTCTGGTCCTGCCCCGACAGGTACAGGTAGTACGCCCCGTCGCCCTGGAACCACGGCATCAGGTTCTCGCCGCTCATGTACTCGTACTTGCTGATCCGGTCGGAACTGCGGGCAAGGGCGAAGGCATAACCCGGACGGCGGTGCACGTTCTTGTCCATGGCGTTGAAGGCGACGCTGCGGGACGACGGGTTGAGGTCCACCGGCGGGATCGTGCCGTCACCGGTGATGTCGGCGTACCGGGCCACGCTGACCGGCGACACGAAGCTGGTCGGGTTGAGGGTGGCGCGCGAGGTGGAGCGGATGAACTTGACGTAGCCCTTCAAGGCGATGGCATCGACGCCGCCGGCGTAGTCCGACAAGTCGACGACCGCCTCCACCACGACCGCCACGTCGGCGTACCCGGTGGTGGTCCGCGACACTGCGCGGCCCTTGACGATCTCCATCATCCAGCCCTCGAAGATCAGCGGCGCGAACCCGTTCGCCACCCAGCCCTGCACCACCGCGACCAGGTCGTCGCTGCGCGCGTAGCCCGTTCCGTCGAGGATCTTGATGGTCTGGACCACGCGGGTCAGCAGGCCCTTGCCGTACGAGCCGGTGTAGGCGACCGACGCGTGCTGGATGAACGACCCGTCGGCGTAGTAGCCGTCGGTGACGCCGTGGCTGAGGTGGTACGGGTCGACCGTCGCGAGGACCGTCAGCTGGTCCTCGAGCGCCTTGCGGATCCGGGCGTCGTCGCCGAGCAGTGCGCCCTGCAGGATCCGGTTCGTGGTGATGTCCGCGAGGTTCGCGCCGGTGTGGAAGCGGGAGTCCAGGTCGACGTCCCCGTTGCTGCCGTTGCGCAGGTAGGCGTCCATCGACGCGATGTAGGTCTGCACGAGCCCCGGCCGATACGCCTGCACCTGGTCGGCCAGTAGCGCCAGCGTCTTGGTGACATGGGTGGAGATGCCGATCTCCCAGTTGAACCAGTTGCCGTAGTAGCCCGCGGCCTGGTCGCCGTAGTAGTTCTGGTGCAGCCAGACGAGCCCGTCGATCACCCGGCGCTGTACGTCGGCGTTCCCACCCAGGTCCGCGGCGCCGCCCGGCCTGCAGGTGGCCAGCGCGATCTCGTACAGATGCTGGTACGACGCGCTCAGGTTCGAGTCGCTGGTACCGAGTGACACACCGGCGAACAGTTGCCCCGCCCCGGCCCTGTCCATCGCGGTGAGCCAGGTGCGCGCGGTCTGGTCGATGCCTGCCAGCTTGGCGGCCACCTCGGGCCGGGCGTTGGACTCGGCGGTGCCGGCGAAGATCGCCACCGTGTTGGCCAGCAGCCGAGCGTGGTCGGTGCCCGAATCGGCATTCGCCCGCTGCGGCGTGATCACTGTCAACAAGGCCGCGGCGGGCAGGAACGACAACACTCGGCGACGGCTGAGCTCCACGGGATACTCCTCGGCGAAGGGAAATCCTGACCATTGGAGTCAAACAGACGTAACTATGTTTCGGCAACCGCTTGCCGCGGTGGCTGCGGCAAAAGCTCGACATGCTCGACGCCGGTCGCCGTGAGCCGCCCTTGGGGGTCAGACTGGACGCATGGCGACCTTCAAGATCAACGACGGGTTCGGCGCGAACGTCTTCACCATCGATGCGGAGCACTTCGAGACGAAGGGCACGTTCATCGATTTCAGTGACGCCAACGGCCACACCGTCTTCTGGATCGCGATTTCGCTCGTCCACACGATCGAACGGGTGCGCGAGCCCCGCGGCTGACCACCTGACCCGTCGTGATGGACAGGTACGCCCACCCCACTTGTGGTCAAGCCTCCCGCAGATCCACACTCAGAGATGGCTGGTCACGCGCGTCGGGCGCGTGAAGGCTGGCTGTTTTGTGGGGGTGGGGGCGATGGCTGACCATCGCGAGGTGTCAATCAGGCCGCTCAGTCGGCGAACGTTCATCAAGGCGGTCGGGGGAACAGGGCTCGGCTTCGCTCTGTACACCTACCTGCCTGGAGGCGGGGTACAGGCCCTGGCGCAGATCCCCGGCGGAACCCTGGACCCGGTGGCTGTGCCCAAGTATCAGACGCCGCTGCTCATCCCGCCGGTGATGCCGCGGGCCGGGACCATCACGCTTCCAGGCGGCAAGCCCGCGGACTACTACGAGATCTCGGTGCGACAGTTCTCCGAGCAGATCCTGCCGGCCGGGTTGCCCGCCACCACAGTGTGGGGCTACGGCGCGGTGAAGAGCCAGAGCGCACGTGGACTGAGGCTCCACCATGCGCCGTCGCTCACGATCGAGGCGGCACGCAACCGACCGGTGCGCGTGAAATGGATCAACGAGCTGGTCGACGCCAACGGCAACTACCTGCCGCACCTGCTGGCGGTCGACCCGACGTTGCACTGGGCGAACCCCCCCGGCGGCCTTGCCGGCAGGGACGCGCGGCCCGATTTCACCGGCATGCCGACACCGGGGCCGTACACGGGTCCCGTCCCCATGGTGACCCACCTGCACGGTGCCGTCGGGGTGGGCGATGAGAGCGACGGGTACGCCGAAGCGTGGTTCCTGCCGGCGGCGGGCAACATCCCGGGCGGCTACGCCACGGTGGGCACGTGGTACGACTTCTTCGCCGCGAAGGCGGCTGCCGGCTTCGGCGTGGCCTGGGGGCCGGGCTTCGCCACGTTCCAGTACCCGAACCCGGATCGCGCCTCGACGAAGTGGTACCACGATCACACGCTGGGGATGACCCGGCTGAATGTCTACGCCGGTCCGGCCGGCTTCTACATCATTCGCGGCGGCCCGGACGGCGATGCCGCCGTGCTGGACACGCGGACCGGTACGGTGGCCGTGCTTCCGGGCCCGGCGCCCAAGGAGAACGACAAGTTCCCGCCCAACAAGACCTACTACGAGATCCCCATCGCGATCCAGGACCGCTCGTTCAACGCGGACGGGTCGCTGTTCTATCCCGACTCCCGGACGTTCTTCGACGGCATCGTCCACGACTACATCCCCGACGGGCCGTTCTCGCCGATCTGGAACCCCGAGTTCTTCGGGAACATGGTGATGGTCAACGGCAACACCTGGCCCTTCCACACCGTCGAGCAGCGGCGGTACCGCATCCGGTTCCTGAACGGCTGCCAGTCTCGCTTCCTGATCCTGGACTTCAACCAGATCCCCGGCGTCGAGGTCTGGGCCATCGGCAACGAGGGTGGCTTCCTCGCGGCGCCGGTGAACCTGACCGCCGACAACGGCAACCGACTGCTGATGGCGCTCGCGGAGCGGGCCGATCTGATCGTGGACTTCACCAACGTGCCGGTCGGCAACCACATCCTCGGCAACGTGGGACCCGACGAGCCGTTCGGGGGTGGGGTCCCTGACCTCGACTTCGAACCGGCCGACTCGGCCAGCACAGGACAGGTCCTGCAGTTCCGGGTCGTGCCGGCCGTCGCGCCGGACCCGACGACTCCGCCTGGATTCCTTCAGCTGCCGGCCCTGGTACCACTGCCCACCGCCGGCAGAACACGCCCCCTGGCGCTGGTCGAGAAGGCGGACACGGGTAATGACGAGGAGGACGAGGAGGTGGAGGGACCGGTCGAGGCGCTCCTCGGCATCGTCGACGCGGGCGTGGCATCGGAGCGGCCCTGGATGGACCCGGTCACCGAGAACCCTGGCGTCGGCGACACCGAGATCTGGGAGTTCTACAACACCACCGGCGACGCGCATCCCATGCACATCCACGAGGTGGCCTTCGAGGTGGTCGATCGAGAGGGCCTCGTGCTCGACGAGGACGACGAGGTGGCCACACCTCTGCAGGTCGACGGCAACGTCAGGCTGCCCGAGACGTGGGAGACGGGGGTCAAGGACACCGTCACCTCTCTGCCCGGTCAGGTGACGCGCGTGCGCGTAAAGTTCCCCACCCCCGGCCAATTCGTGTGGCACTGCCACATCGTCGAGCACGAGGACAACGAGATGATGAGGCCGTACCGCATCGGCCCGGTGCAGCCCGGCCAGCCGGACTGACGTGGTTCACCCGGCCGTACGAGTGAGGAAGTTCTCGATCAGGTCGGCGACCTGGTGCGGGTGCTCCTCAGCGGGATAGTGACCGCAGTTCTCGAGGACGACTCCCGATACGTCTGACGCGACGTGACGCAAGGATGCCTCGACGGCGGGTCCCATGGCCGTGTCCCCACCGATGGCCAGCGTGGGAACGCCCAGTGTCCGACGTGCCGTTCGGCGGTTGAGCTCCGCGTCCTCGGGCCCGGATCGGTAGTACGCCAGCCCGACCCGGAGCGCCCCAGGCGTGAGATAGGTCCGCTCGTACTCCTCGACGACTTGGCGCGGCATGGCGGTGCCGCCCGCGGTAAGGCTCCAGAAGAGGCTGAGATGGTCTCGCTCCTTCCCCGCGATCAAGGCCTCGGGTACGTCGGGTACGGCGTGAAAGGCGTTGTGCCAGCGTGGGTATCGCGCGCTGATCAGCTCGGGCGGCACCGGGCAGCCCGGCAGAAGTTCCTCCTCGACCACCAGGTGGCTCACCTTGTCTCGGTGAGCCGCAGCCAGAGCACAGGCGACCGAGCCGCCGAAGTCATGACCGACCACCGCGAAACGCTCGAGACCCAACTGCTCGGTCAGTTCCGCGATGTCAGCGGCAAGAGTGCTCTTGTCGTAGGAACCGAGCGGGCGGTCGGAGTCACCAAGCCCACGCAGGTCCGGGGCGATGACGGTGTATCTCCGGGCGAGGATCGGGATGACATCGCGCCAGTGGTACCAAGTCACCGGCCAACCGTGGAGAAGGACGACCGGATAGCCCTGGCCTGTGGTGACGGTGTGCAGCGTGGTGCCGCTCACGGTGACTCGCCGGTGCGTCATCATGTGGGGTCCCGCTTTCTCCGTGATCGGTAGGCGGCGACCTTGGCGCGATTTCCACATTCCTTCATCGAGCACCAGCGCCGCGTGCGGCCCTGCGAGAGATCGAGGTAGAGCATTCCGCAGTCGGTGGCCTCGCAGGCACGCAGAGACTCCGCGCGCGTGCCCGCGACCACCTCGATGGCATCGCGAGCAATGACTCCCAGGGCTGTCCCGACATCTGCGTCAACCGGCTGCAGGGCGAAGGCTCCGTCCACGCTCAACTGTGGCGCCGGTGTGCGCTTGCGAGCCCAGCCGTTGACCACCCGGACGTCGGCCGGTGTCCCTGGACGCTCCGCGATTCGGCTGAGCATCAAGCGGTAGATCGCCTCCCGCGATGCCCGAGCCTGTTGGAGCTCGACGTCGGAAACCGGAATGTCAGGCGCGGCCAAGTCCGCGTGAACCAGCCACTCCGCCAGTCGTCCGGCGCTCGTCAACCGCTCACACCCGCCGGCGAGCCGTCGGCCGACGGTCGCCACGAAGTCAGTGGACAGCGTCCCTGTGTCGAAGCGAAGGTCAAGCGCGCTCACCCGTCAATTGTAACTTGCTGAGGTGGTTACGCTCAACCGTCTTCGCCGCAGTTGCGGCGAGAACGAACGAAAGAGAGCGTCGCTACCGAGCACCGCGGGATCCGAGGATTCTGATGGATTCTGGTGGGAACTCGCCAGGCATCGACGGGACGGGCGGAGCGGCGTGAGGAGCCTGTTAGCAACCGCCGTGGGTCGTTGACACCGCAGCTGGGCAGTCCGTTGATGGTGTCATGGCCTTGCGTCCCACTCGACTCCCTCCGCGACTCATCCTGGCGGCGAGCATCGTGGCGCCGTTGGTGGCGTGCGGCGTGCTGGTGCCGTTTCGCGGCAGCGTGGCCAACACGAACGCGGCGCTGCTGCTGGTGCTGGTGATCGTCGCGTTTGCCGCGACCGGGCTACGCTCGGCCGGCGTGCTGGCGGCCGTGTCGAGCGCTGTCTGGTTCGACTATTTCCTCACGGAGCCGTACGGACGGCTGACGATCGATGACCGCACGGACATCGAGACTACGGTACTGCTCGTGCTGGTTGGTGCCGCGGTGACGGAGGTAGCGCTGTGGGGGCGCCGGCAACAGGCTCGAGCGAGCGAGCAGCAGGGATACCTGTCCGGCGTTCTCAGCGCAGCTGGGGCTGTGGCCATCGGCGGCTCGTCGCCCTCGAAGTTGATCGAACAGGTCCGGCGTCAGCTCGTTGCCGTGCTCAAGGTCGATGACTGCCGCTTCGACTATGGCACGGGACTGGGCTGCGCACGACTCCGGTCCGATGGGTCGGTGACGCGTGACGGGGGAGGAGCAGTGAACGTCGAACGGGACGGCCTGCCGACTGACTGCGAGATCGAGTTGTTGGTACAGAGCGGTGGCGGATTCCGAGGCAGGTTCCTGCTGACGGCTTCGACGTCCGTCGTCCGGCCTAACCTGGAACAGCGCCTGGTGGCCATCGGGCTCGCCGACCAGATCGGCGCCGCGTTGGCGGAGTACGACGATCGGACGCGCTAGCCGACGTCAGCTTTGCAGCCACCCGCCTCCATTTCCCTCTGTAACCGCGCGGAGGCCTGGTGCCGCCCCGCCGGGTGCGGCCTCTGCCGCGAGCCACCGCTGGGGCACCTCGGCCGCATCGACTGACAGCTGGAAGTAGTGCCGCACGTGGACGGCCTGAGCGTAGGGACGCATGTCCCACTCGCCTACTCCCAGGTATCGCTCGATGCGCAGGCCTTCCAGCCCGGTCTCCTCGAAGGCTTCACGGAGGACCGCATCGGACGGAAGTTCCCCAGGGCGAACCGTTCCAGCGGGAACCTGCACTCCGGACTCGTAGATATCCGGATCGTCGACGTGTGTGAAACCAACAGATTCTCGTCGCGGACGATGTACGCAACAACTTTCCGCGGCCGATGCACTCGGAGACCGTACCGATTCCCAAGGCGCTGCTGCGTTCCTGTCGACCGACCGCGGGCGAGTCTGGCTGTTCGGGGAGCTCCGCGAACACGCCGCTGGTGCATGGGGTTCCCGCTAATGCGACGTCGGCCAAACCGGCCGCAAGCCAGGGGCCAGCGGCAACAGCGCTCGTTCTTATGACCTCTTGGCGACGATCTCCACGAGGTTTCCATCGGGATCGCGCAGCAGGGCGTTGCGGTTGTTGTTGCCGGTGTCGTGCGGCGGCTGAACCGCAGGAACTCCGGCGGCGACCAGCGTCCGGTAGGCCTCATCGACGTCGTCGGTCCATACGACGAGAACCATGGCCGGGCTCCCCGGCGCAGCCTCTACCCCGTGCGCGTTCCTGGCCGCCTCGACCGTGCCGAGACCGATGGTGAACCCGTCAAGCCGTAGCTCAACATGCTCGGGGATTCCCTCGCTTGGCGTCCGAAAGGTCTCCACGAACCCTAAGAGATCACGGTAGAAGCGAAGCCCAGCCTCGATGTCGTGGGTGTAGAGATTGACCAGCGCTGTGACGAACATGGTGAGCAATATAGTGAACCTGACACGTCCCTGACGTCCTTGCGTGTCGTGGGAGCCAGGCAGGGGACTCCTTTGACAGGCGACCGGAGTCGACCACTCGCGCGACCCGGAATGGCCCTCGTGAGCGCGGCGGGCTTCGCCCGCTAGGGGTGATGTGGCGGCGGGAAGACCGCCTTTACGGTCAAGCGACGCCCGCAATTGGCTTTCAGTGAAGGGGAGGCACGATGGGTGGTACGGACGCGCCTGCTGGTCCGGGGAGCACGAGCGGGAGCCGCGCCGGGACGGCTTCGCGCGCGCGGGGAGTCTTGGCTGTCACCTGTCTGTCCACCCTCGTGGTGAACGCAAACACGTCGGCGGTCAGCATCCTGCTGCCGGCGATCAGCGCGGACACGGGCACGGACGTCACGACCTTGCAGTGGGCGGTGACCGGCTACTCGCTCGTGGGCGCCGCCTTCATCGTCACCTCGGGCTCGCTGGGCGATGTGTTCGGGCGCAAGCGCGTGTTCCAGCTCGGGCTGTTGCTGTTCGTGGCGTCCTGCATCTTGATCGCCTTGTCCTCCTCCGGCGAAGCTGTGATCGCCGGACGCATGATCCAGGGCGCAGCGGGATCGACGATCCTGGCGTGTGGGCTCAGCCTGCTCTCGGTGGCCAACGAGGGAGAGTCCCAGTTGCGCGCCGTGTCCCTCTGGGGCGCGGCGGCGGCCGTTGGTGCCGCTGCCGGCCCGCTGCTCGGCGGCGTGCTCGTCGAGCTGAGCGGCTGGCAGGGTCTGTTCTGGGTCGATGCTGCCGTCGCCGTCGTGTGCATGCTGATGACCGCCGCGACCGTGTCGGAGTCGCGAGACACCACCCGTTCGCGCTCGATCGACTATGCGGGCACGGTGCTCATCGCCCTCACGCTCGCGCCGCTCGTGCTCGCGATGAGCAAGGGAAGCGCCTGGGGCTGGCTCTCGGCGGCCACCCTCGGGTCGCTGGCCGTGTCCGCCGGGTCGGGATTCGCCTTCGTCGCGGTGGAGCGACGGGTGTCCGTCCCGCTCCTCGACCTGGCGCTGCTGCGCAACCGGGTCCTGGTCGGGTCCACGATCGCCATCCTCATCGGCGCGGGCACCATCAACGGGCTGATGTACCTGCTGAGCCTCTACTTCCAAGACCCCGACGCCCTCGGCTTCAGCTCCTTGCAGGCGGGGCTGGCCACGCTCCCCGCCACAGCCGGCCTTGTCGCGATCGCACCGTTCGTGCCCAAGCTCGCCGCGCGCTTCGGCGGCCGGCAGGTGATCGGTGCGGGGTTCCTGCTCACCGCCGTCGGGTTCGCGGTCATCGGCCTCGTCAAGGCCGACTGGAGGTACGCGTTGTTCCTCCTGCCGCTCGTCGCCGTGGCGGTCGGCATGGGTCTGTCCAACGGGCCGGCCTCGTCCGCGTCGACCGCGTGTGTGCCGGTGAATCAAGTCGGGGCCGCGTCGGGCGTCTCCAACATGGCGCGTTACGTCGGTGCGGCCGTGGCCACCGCGCTGGCCGCGACGATCAACGGCGCGGTCGTCGCAGACCGGACCGCCGAGGGTCGATCGGCCTCGGATGCGCTGGCCTCGGGCCTGGCGACGGCGTCGTGGGTCATGGCGGTGTTCAGCTTTGCCGGATTCCTCGCCGCCTTCATCATGGGCCGGCACCGGGCGGCGCGTGGGACCCTCGGCGACGCGGCTTCCGCGGCGGCTGCCCACACCCACACGCTGCCGACCTCCGCGACGGCCAGGTCATAGGCAAGGCACAGTGGAGGGGCGCGTCATGAGTGCTCACCCAGTGGGGGTGATGACGTCGCCTCGAGCGGGCCCGAGGCTCGCCATCGTGAACCGAACCGATGCGGACCCGTTCGACGTCACGGTCCGGCTCGCCGCGCTGCTCCTCAGGTCCAGCGGCGAGGGTGTCGTCATGCTCGAGCGTTACGTGGCCCGTGTCTCGCACGCGTTCGGGGCCGACATCGAGCTCCTGGTGCTCCCCGAGCAGGTGATGGTCACGGATACCGGCACAGGCGCGTCGTCCCGCGTCGCCGTCGTCAAGACCACGCCCGGCCTCTCGCGCCTGGACCAGGTGATGGACCTGAAGGTGCTCGTCTCCGACATCGAGCAGGGTCTGTCCGTGTCCGACGCGTCTCGGCGCCTCGAGGCCATCGAAGCGGGACCGCCGCAGTGGCCACGGTGGTTGCGTGTGGTCGGCGTCGTCCTCTTCACGGCGGGGTTCGCGCCCAGTGTTGTGGCGACCGCCGGGGAGGTGGTTGCGACCGTCCTGCTGGGCACAGTGATGGGTGTCCTGCTCGTGTCGCTCGAGGGCCGGCGCTTCGAGGCACTGGTTCCGTTCATCGGCGCGTTCCTCCTGACCGTGATCGCGGCCGTCTTCCTGTCCGACCTCGTGTCCAGGACCGGCGTGGTCCTCGTGGTCGTCCCGGCGCTGTTCGTTGTCGTGCCCGGCGACTACCTGTCGGCTGCGGCCGGGGAGCTCATCGGTGGCAGGATCGCGGCCGGTGCCACGCGCCTCATCTACGCCGCGTTCGTCCTCGCACTGCTCGTCGTAGGCATCGCCGCGGCAGCCGAGATCACCGGCGGCGAAGACCTGCTCACGGAGACGCCGGTGACCCCGAACCTGCCGTTCATCGCGGTGGTCCTGGCGTGGATCCCGTTCTCGATCGGGCTCGTCCTGGCGTTCAACGCCACCCTCAAGGCCCTGCCATGGCTGATTCCGACCGTGATCGGCACATATCTGATCCAACAGGGCGCCACCAGGCTCGTCGGGGACATCACGGGCACGCTCTTGGCGGGCATCGCTCTCGGCACCGTCGCAGGGATCGCGTCCAGGCCCGCCAATCGGCCGCCACGACTCGTCCTCGTCCTCGGAGGCTTCTTTGTGCTGACTGTCGGCGGCCTTGGCCTGCGCGGCGCCACCGCTCTGCTCGGCGACGACATCATCTCCGGCTTCGGCGACCTGCGCGACTTCCTCGTCCAGATGCCGACGGTCGCGATCTCCCTTGCCATCGCCCTGATCGCGACCGACAGACAGCATCCGCGCCACCCTCTCGATCGGGGTCCCGGGCCCGTGGGCGCATCTGGTTAGGGAACCCGGTGCCGTTGGTGGTACGAAAACAACAAGGCCCCAGGGCGGAGGAAGGTGGTTCCTGACCTGGGGTCTTGTTCGTCGTGGAGCGGGTGGCGGGAATCAACCCGCATTGTCAGCTGGGGAATCCGTCCCGAACACCAGTTGCTCGCGGCAACCGTAGGGCCAACGGAGCCGGTCGACCGTAGTCAGACCGGGGTCTGTCCGAGCTACGGACCGTGAGTCCATTGACTGGCACCGCGTGCCGGTGGGAGCGATGCCGCTGTCGGGGCCGGCCTGTTCAGCACGCTCCGGTGGGCAGTGGGACTCCTTCTCGTTCGAGGTAGGCCCGGACCGCCCATTCAAGGTCGCTCGGCCAGGTGACGCCACAGCGCTCGGCGATGCGTGGCGCGTTCCGGAAGAACACCATGAACGTGGCCTCTCGTGCCGCCTTCACCGACTGCTCGTCTGGCGCGGCGACTGGAAGCGACTCCAACACCTGGCGCTGCTCGGGTGTGAGCTTGGAGCTCCACTGTTTCGGGCCGGTCGGAGGGGCGGGCTTGTTCGCTTCGGCGAACAGTTGGTAGAGGAAGAGCTGTACCTGCTGGACGGCGATGACCCCGAGCAACCAGTCCTGCCGCACGAGCACAACCGGAAAGTTCGCCGCCTGCCTCAGCGTCTCCTCGATGAGGAACGAGATGGTCCCTTGATCAGGGTGCGGGTCAAGTGGTGCTGGGATCGCAGCGTCCAGCCCGTCCTTGTCGAACACCACAAGCCTGCGACTGAGCGGCGTGGCCTCCCACTGTGAGACCTGCTCGGCGATGACGTCGAAGCGTTCACAGGTGGGCGTCAGGGCATAGAAGCTGCCAGGGCCTATTGGTCGGGCGGTCAGGGTCGGAGTGATCGCGCTCAGCCAGACCTCCCAGGCGCCGCAGAACTCCTCGAACCGCTGGTCGGCGACCGCGATCGAGATGTCGAGATCGGATCCGCCATCGGCGGCTCCCCGCGCGATCGCACCGTGCAGCCACATACCGCGCACCCTGTCGTCTGCCTCGAAGACCGCGACGGCACGCTCGAACAGCGGACCATAGCCCTCGGGGAGCGCGGCCAGCTCCCTCAGCCGTGAGATCATCACCATGACGACATCCTGCCAGGGCAACCGGTGCCCCACACGGGCACCTACCGCACGCGTCCTCGGGTTTCGACAGTGGCTCGGTGACCGTCTGGCCGCCGCGCTCGCCGAGTGGCCGCCGCGCATGCCGGTGAGCCCCGCTGAATCCTTTGACGATCGCCCGGTGGCGTGATCAGCCCTTGGGGGTGACGATGTTCGTGACCGTGCCGATGATCAGCACGACCCAGAACACCGCGATCGCCAGGAAGGCCCAGCCTCGGCGGCGCAGGCTCAGCGCCTCCCGCCAGCTCTGCGGCTCGGTCGCACCGCCCCGATCCAGGAACGGAATCGCGATCAGGGCGGCCGTCATGAGCACCATGCCGATGATCGTGCCCCAGATGTCTGGCTCCAGACCGAACGCGATGGTGACGAACCGATTCATGCCATGGGTCCACATGATCGGGAAGGTCGGTACGATGCCGAGCTCGCCAGGACCGTGCTCGGACCCGTAGAACTCCGATGTGGGCAGAAGTTGCGGTTCGGGACCGGGATCGCGGTCGAGCAAGGACACCACGACCAGAGCCCCGACGACCACGGCGCTGTATGCGAACCACAGCGCGACGTGCTTGCTGAACGGCGCTGTCCGGCCGGTGTGCTTGTGCCAGAACGGCAGCGAGATGCCCTTGATCTTGATCAGGTAGTAGTGCATGGCGATCAGCGTGAGCAACAGGATCGGCAGTATCGCCACGTGCATCGCGTAGTAGGGGATGAGCAGCTTGGTGGCCCTGTCCACGTTCAGCAGATCGTCGTGGGTGTAGTTCAGCGTCTGGTCCAGCCCGACGGCCTCCAGGATCTCCGAGGTGTGCCACGGGACGGCGAATCCGCGCTCGTCCCAGTGCAGTGTCTCGCCGGTGATGCTCAGCAGGAACACCGTCCCGGCCAGGGCCACGCCGACCAGCCACAGGCCGGTGCGGCGACCTCGGTATCCGGCACTGAGGAAGACCCGCATCATGTGCACGATGACCAGAGCGAAGATGACGTAGGCGGTCCAATAGTGAAAGTTCAGCACGACCGACCAGCCGCCTTCGTGGAGCAGCGCGCTGG
This sequence comes from Kribbella sp., assembly GCA_035759015.1. Classification (GTDB taxonomy): domain Bacteria; phylum Actinomycetota; class Actinomycetes; order Propionibacteriales; family Kribbellaceae; genus Kribbella. Next base: position 23,619 of record DASTVQ010000104.1, on the reverse strand, counting down.
TGATGCCGTAGGCGCGGCCGGCGTCCGGGACGTAGCGCAGGGACAGCAGCATCCCGGTCAGGATCTCCAGCACCAGCGAGATCGCCAGTACACCGCCGAGCGTGTACCAGAAGGTGTTCGTCTCGACCGGAACCAGGTACTCGCTGATGATTCCGCGCAGGCCCAGTTGTTCCTTCACGCGGCCCCGGAAGGCCCTGCGCCACTCGGCGCCGGTCGGGGGCTGCAGCGTTTCGGTGGGTCCGCCTTCGTGCTCTTCGGGCGGAGGTTCCGCCGGCCTGGCGCCGGTCTCATCGATACTCACGGGGGGTCCCTCCCGCAACGGGAGGCGCTGTCCGCGTCTCAAATGCAGGATAAGTCGCGAGTGCACGCCCGTGAAGAGGCCTGGCGGTCGTCTCCCCCCGGTCAGGACTTGGTTGCTTGTCGCGGGCTCGTCGGTGGGCGGTGCTGCGCGAGGCACCTCATGAGCTCACCGCGGATATGACGCTCGAACGCCCATGGGGCAAACGGTACGAAAGCTACCGAGAGCGCCACCGATGCGGTGCGGCGTGACCAACCCAGCAGCCGGGCGACCAGCGGTGTCAGCAGGACATAAGCGGTGAACGCGGTCCCGTGCATGGCGCCGACCACGGCGACCACTCCCGCGCCGACGCCGCTGGCCCAATGGATCAACGCGACGACCAGGATGGCCGGTAGCAGCCCGCCCTCGGCAATGGCGAACGCCTGGAAGGCCCGCAAGCTCGCCCGAACCGCGAGATCCGTTGCGCGGCCGGCCATCGACCCACCCGGGAGCGCCATGCTCAACCGGTCTGGAACAAGCGCGCGATGACCACCACGGAGACGAGGCCGCCGCCGAGCCGGGCCAGTGCCTTGCCCCGATCGGACCGTAACGTCGTACCCGCGTTGTCCGCCACCGGGACCAACCCCAGTGCCAGCGCCGCGTACACCAGGTGCAGCCATTCGGCAGGCCGGTGCCCGGTGATCAGCAGCGCCAGTCCGGATGCGGCGGTCATCCCGGCCGCGAGCACCGTCGCGTCCCGGGTGCCCTTGGCCGCCGTACCGGCCGGGCGCGCGGTGATCGCCCGCACCGCTCCTTCGACCGTCGCCGCGACCACAGCGAGGACGGTGAGCGTGCCGAGCAGGACGTGCAGGTCGTGAGCGAACAGGATGGCCTCCGATCGCTTGTGGCCATCGACCCGAGCATACGACCACGCGGCTCCATGCCGGGGCAGCCGCCATTTTCTCGGATCTACTCGCAGATCGCATGATGCGGGGATTCCATGCCGAGGGTTCGCCCTCTCCGGACCGGAGGGAACCTTCCGCTCCGTTCAAGAAACCTGAGCCATGGTGGACTGGATTACCTTTACAGGACGCGCACCCGGGTGTTTCCTGGCCTCACGACCGCCGGCGGATGTCCGCTGCGGCGATCTCGCGCAAACTGTGTACAGGATGCCATCGGGTGGCATCAATGCAGCAGAGTCGCCTGGTTCGCACTCTGCTCGGGAGGGGACCCGTGCTGCCGGGGCATTCGGTGTGACCGAACGCTCCCGCCGCCGGATAGAACCACGAATGGGGGACCAAATGCGTAGGTTCGCACTGGTGGTCGGAATCGTCGTTGCGCTCGGGCTGGGCGCAGTGCCGTCGGCGGTCGCCGCCAATCCTGACGTGAACCACTACACCATCACGGAATCGTTCACCGATGGTGACTTCTGCGGGACCGGTCAGGCGGTAGAGACCTCCGTCTTCGCCAGGGTTACGGAGTTCCTCGCACCCAACCAGCCGGTCGACTACCGCAACGTCACCGAGGGCAACGTCGTCTACACGAACCCTCAGAACGGCGCCACGGTCATCCGGCACTTCGCCGGGCCGGTCTCCGACACGATCATCTCGGGCGACCCGGAGGGTGTGCACACGCAGGAGATCACCGTCATCGGGCTGGTCCTGCTACTCCGCACCGCCGACGGCGGCGTCCTGATGCGCAACGCGGGCTACCTCGTCTTGCATGAGGTCTTCAACGGCGACGAGTTCGTCAGCCGCGAGGTCGTCGTCGACAAGGGACCTCACCCCAACGCCGAGAGCGACCTCACACTGTTCTGCGACCTCACGACGGATGCACTGGGGCTGAGCTAGGAGCTGACCCTGGATCCATGCCCTGATCGCCGCATCTGCCCCGTCCTCCTGCTAGCTGCCAGACGAAGGTCGACTCGTGCCGCGCTGGCCGGATACTCGGCGGCAGAGGGGCGGACCTTACCCAGTCGGTGCGCCCGCCAGTCGCGGGCTGGCAAGCGAACAGTGACTGTCCCGGCCGCACTTGTGCCGATGCTCGCGGCACAGATCGCCGAGTACGTCGGACCGGAGCCGTCGGCGCAGATGTTCACGACGCGCACCGGTCGACCGATCCGCCGTGGCGCCTTCAACAACATCGTTGGCTGGCGCAACGCAGTCGCTTCGACCGGCTCGCCGAGCTGGCCGATCCGGACGACGAAGACGACCAGACCAGGACTTGCACGGCGATGACGGCGCTGCCGGCGCGCTAGTTCGGGCCGGCGAATGGCACGTTGATGGCACGACCCGGGGAGCTGACCCCGAACGACGAAGTCCCAGGCGGCGGGAAGTCGCCTTCGACCTGGGGCTTTGTGATGGAGCGGGTGCCGGGAATCGAACCCGCACTATCAGCTTGGGAACACTTGTCAGTCTCAGTCGACTCAGGCGATGCTGCAGGGGTCTTGTCGCCCAGGCTCGACTGACCGCCATTGACCAGTGGTGCTTGGGACAGCCCATCCGATCGGGCACGGATCGGGCACGATGGCTAGCCGGATTGTCCCCCGCCTGGGGGTTGTGTACCGTGACACTGCACGCCGACGAGTCCGGAAGGGAGGTCAGAACAATGTCCGATGTTCTGCGCTCCCTCCGCGCTGCGGCGTTGTCGCGGGTCTGACTTGGGAGCGCCTCTGCCCCGAAGGATTCGAATGACCCTGCAAGCTACCCAAGACGAGTCGATGCGCCGCCGCCGGCCCAATCACGCCGGGCGCACTGCTGAGTCCCACGCTGCGTTCCTGTTGCCGCACCTGCGGCCTGGTATGGCCCTGCTCGACCTCGGCTGTGGCCCCGGCTCGATCACTGTCGGCCTTGCGGCCGCCGTCGCACCGGGTGAGACCACCGGCATCGATTTGGACACCGAGCCCATCGACGGCGTCATCGTTGTGACTGGCGACGTCATGAACCTGCCGTTTCCGGACGACAGCTTCGACGCTATCTACGCCAGCGCACTGCTCCAGCACCTGCCCGACCCTCTCGCGGCGCTCCGCGAAGCTCGCCGCGTCGCCCGTCCCGGCGCCGTGATTGGCGTTGTCGACGCCGACTGGGACGGCGAGCTGTTGTACCCGACCAATGATGTGATCCGCCGGTCGATGGACATCGCTCGCAAGCTGCGTGAAGGCACCAGCCCGTTCGTGGGCAAGCAGTTGCGTCACCTGCTGACCGAGGCAGGTTTCTGCCGCACCGAGGGATACGCCCGGGTGACTCACCATGGCACCGCGGACGAGGTCTACGGCGTCGGCTCCTTCACTGCATCGCTTTTCCGCTACCCGGCCGCCGTCAACCGTGCGGTGGCTGAGGGCTGGGCCACGGCAGAAGAGCTCGAGGAAATGAGCCTGGCCTGGACTGCCTGGGGCGAACAACCCGGCGCGTTCCTGGCCCGATTCTGGTGCGAGGCGATCGGCTGGGCGGACTGATTGGATAGGGCGCGCGGGAAGGTACCTGGCCAGGTATCTTCCGCGCACCCATACACAGTCAGGGATTGTCTCGCCGATCGCGGCGGTCAGGTACGGCGCGTAGCGAGTCCAAGGCCTCGAAGAGATCTAAGCTGAGGGCGGCCACACCGTCCACAATGGATGATTTCTGCCGCGCCTCTGACCGACAGTTCGCGCCGGAGACCTTCCGATCGGGCACGGATCGGGCACGGCGCCCGGCCGATTGGTGAGCCAACCGGCCCCAGCGATGCGAGCCGCCCTGGGGGAATCCTGGGGGTTCCGCCAACATGTAGAACCTGTGATCGATGTTTGCTCCAATGCGCTCATCCGTCGGGCGGTCGCCTCGATCTCTTGAGCTGCCGCATGCATCTCGGCGACTTGCCTCTGACCTGGGTTCTTGTCGTGGAGCGGGTGACGGGAATCGAACCCGCACTGTCAGCTTGGGAAGCTGATGTTCTGCCATTGAACTACACCCGCCGGCTGCTGCGTCGAGGACGAGCAGTCCGAAGGATCATACCCGGTCGTCGCACGCCTGTGCACCGGGGCCGTCGGGTCGAATTCGGAGAATGGCGCGCCAAGGGCTGGGCAGGTGCGCGATCTTCTGGCAGATTAGAACGCGTTGCCGGGGGCAACATTTGGCGCAACGTGAGGATGCGGTCCCGGCCGGGGCCGGACAAGATGGTTGCGGGGAGACATGAACACGAAGGGGTGAAGAGGTGGCAACGGACTCGAACGCGGCGCTGGAGAACTTGGAGAAGGAGCTGGTCACGCTGGCGCGGAGGCTGCGTGGTCTGCAGCGGACGCTGTCCGACGAGGCGCATCCGGACCTCGAGCCGGCGCAGTACGCACTGTTGAACTACGTCGAGGAGCTCGCGCCGGTGCGGATGGCCGACCTGGTCGCGGCGCTCGAGGTGGACAAGGGGCCGGTCAGCCGGGCCTGCGCGCGGCTGGAGGAGCAGGGACTGCTGCGCCGGACGGCGGACAAGTCGGATGCCCGGGCGACTCTGCTGACGCTGACCGCGACGGGCAAGCGCAAGTTGGCCGCTGCGCGGAAGAAGCGGCAGAAGGTGATCTCGGACATGCTGTCGGACTGGTCGCCGAGCCAGGTGAAGACTTTTGCGAGTCAGGTATCGAAATTCAACAAGGTCGCCGGTTGACGTTGCCGGAGGCCCGTAGCTGCGGTGTTCCGGAGTGCTGAGGGATCCGGAGAGCCACGCAACGGGCGGGGTGCAGCACGCTGCGGTAAGTTGCGTTCGTGCTGCTCTCCGACCGCGACATCCTGGCCGAGCTCGACGCGAAGCGGGTCGAGCTGGATCCGTTCGACGCTGCGATGGTGCAGCCGTCGAGCGTCGACATACGGCTGGATCGATTCTTCCGGGTGTTCGAGAACCACAAGTACCCGCACATCGACCCGGCCGAGGAACAGCCCGATCTGACCCGGATGGTCGAACCGCTGGGCGCCGAGCCCTTCATCCTTCATCCCGGTGAGTTCGTCCTGGGGTCGACGTACGAGATGGTGACGTTGCCGGATGACGTCGCCGCACGCCTGGAGGGAAAATCGTCACTGGGGCGGCTGGGGCTGCTCACACACTCCACGGCGGGCTTCATCGACCCGGGGTTCTCGGGGCACGTCACCCTCGAGCTGTCGAATGTCGCCACGCTGCCGATCAAGCTCTGGCCGGGGATGAAGATCGGCCAGCTCTGCTTCTTCCGGCTGTCCTCGCCCGCCGAGCACCCGTACGGGTCCGAGAAGTCCGGCTCGCGCTACCAGGGGCAGCGCGGCCCCACTCCGTCGCGGTCGTTCCAGAACTTCCACCGCACCGACGTCTGAGCGGGGCGTGGACTTGCTCAGCCGACGGCCTTGAGAACCTGCAGGACTCCGCTGGTCGGGCTCGAGAAGGACTGGACCTTCTTCAGATAGGCGCCGCCGTACGTCGACACGGCGGTCGGCGACTGGGGCTTCGTGTCCAGCGCCGACTCGTCAGGTGACTCGGTGGATGTCGGCGAGGTGCTATCGGTCGGTGACGCGCTGTTGCCAGGTGAAACGGGCGAGGCGCTGTCCGTGGGAGTCGGTGTGGGGGTCGGGACGTCCTGGCCGGTGATCGCGTCCATCAGGATCGGCCCGGTCTCGGCCTCGGCGTACACGATGCCGTGGAATGCCGCGGTGATCTTCGGGACGATGCGGCCGCCGGCGGCATCGGTGTAGCCCCAGGTCTTCTTGCCGGTCTGGTCGTCGAACCCGATGATCTCGGCCTCACCACGCTCGGTGGTGGTACAGACGACGGAGGTCGCGCCGTCGCCCCAGCACTTGTAGTCGGTGAGGTAGTTGGTGCCCTTCACGGCGGACTTCGTCTCGACGATGGCGCCCGTGGCCGGGTCGATGGCGTAGATGGCGGCTTCGTAGTGACCGCTGATCTGGTTCGGTGCCGCCTTGAAGTACTTCTGGCCGTAGAGGTAGACGTGCTTCGGTCCGGCGCCGGCCGCGATCAGACCCTCCAGGCCGGTGAGCCCGGTCTTCTTCGTCGCGCCCGTGAGGGCATCGGCGATGGCGAGCGAGCGCTTGGCGCGGTCTGGACCCTTCGGGCCGACGATGATCCCGTTGCTGACGCCGGCCGGTTCCACGAAGGGCAGCGCCGAGGTCTTCTTCGTGGTCGGGTCGGCGAACACAGAGAAGATGCCTGCCTTGGCGCCGATCAGGCTGGCCGGCGCGAGCCCGACGGCGAGCTGACCGGTGGCGGCGTCGAATGTCTCGGTGGTGAAATTGGCGCTCAGCCCGGCGCTGAGCTGCTCCGCGCCGATGACGGGCGTGACGTCGATCTCCGCCTGCGACACGATCTTGCCGTCAGCCGGGTCGACCCACCTGAAGGCGACCTGGACCTTGGCCTTGTTGGTGCCGGTGCCCTTGACCCGCTGGTAGTACGCGACCGCGACCGTGTCCTTGCCCGCGACCTGGACGGTCATCGGCTTGGTGGCGTCGAATGTCTCGACGTTGGCGGCGTTCGCGGGATCCGCCGCCGGGACCTGCCAAGGCGTGACCTGCGCGTTCACGCCCTGCCCGTACAGACCTTTGAGGTTGTTGATCACCGCTGTGGTGCCGGCCATCCCGACGACCGGAGTGTAGGTGGGGTTCTGCTCGTCCCTGCCCTGCGGGACCGCCGCGACCGCCATGAAGGCCTTCGGCGGGTCGTACGCCGTCAAGGCCGGGGTCGTCGGGGTGTTCGCCGCCGGCGTCTGGGCACCGTCCTCCGCCTTGGACTCAGGCTTGTCCCCGCCGCTGCAGCCGGCCAGCAGCGCGACTGCAGCGGTGGCGGTGAACAGTTGACGCAACATCGGCTCTCCCGGGAAGACAAGTCGTGGCGGCGCGACGCTAGCAGTAGCGAGGTTCGCTCAGCGGACGACGGACAGCCCGGTATGGCGTTGACGCTGCTGCGGCTCCAGCCGGTCCGCCAGCCGGCGCAGCGCGCCCGCCAGCTCGTGCCGCGGGCCGTGCGGATTGGCCTCGCGGCGAGCGGCCAGCTGCTCCCGGCGCAGGGCCCGGGCCTCGGCAGTGCGGATCTGCTCGGCGACACGCTGCCGGGCGATCTCTTGGTGGTCGGTGATCATCGTGGTGCTCCTCACTGGTCTCTTCGCGATGAATGCTGGTGGTGTCAGACGCGGACGACGGTGATGTCGCCGGAAACCGTGCGCGCTCGCAGCATCAGCGAGCGCTCACCCTCGGCCGGTCGGGCGCCGGGCTCGAGGTCGCACCGGATCTGGCCGGTGACCGTCTTCAGGTCGAGGAAGGTCGGCACGCCGTCCGGCACGCCGATCTGGACGTCACCACGGGCGGTCTCGGCGCGGACGCTCGGGCCGTCGGCCAGCTCGACCCGGACGTCGCCCGACCCGGAGGTCGCGACGGAGTGGTCCTGGATCCGCTCGATGGTGATGTCACCCGAGCCGACCTTCACCGTGGCCTGCCCGGCCGCGTCGCCGATCCGGACGTCGCCGGAGCCGGTGGACAGGGCGAGCAAAGCCTCTGCCGTGGTGATGTCGATGGAGCCGGAGCCGGTGTTCGCCCGAACCGGACCGACTGCGTGCTGCACGCGGATGTCACCGCTGCCCGTGGAGGCGGCGAGGACACCCTCGGTCCGCTCGATCCGCAGATCGCCGGACCCGGCCGACAGCCGGGCGTCGTCCAGCGGGATGGCCGCCACGATGTCACCGGAGCCGGTCTTGATCCGGGCGGCCAGGGTGGCCGGCGTCTCGATCCGCACCCGGACCTCGGGAGACCGGCGCAGCAACTGCTTGGGCAGCTCCACGACGAGCTCGCCGCCGACCACCTTGAAGGTGATGTCCTCGACCGGACCGTCCACCACCTCGAGGGTGGCGTGGGTCTGTTCGCCGTCGGTCGGCACGATCTCCACCAGGCCGGCGCCGATCTCGATCCGGACCCGGTCGACATGGTCGGTCAGCTCGCGGCTGAAGGCGCTCACTGTGCCCACCCCGTCATGCGCTGGCCCGGACCCCGCCCGCCACGGCGTGGCCCGTGCTCGCGGCCGCGGTCCCGGTCGCCGCGACGCGATCCTTCGGTTCCGCCGAAGACGCCCTCCGGGCCGAACGGGCCGTCGGGACCGAAGACGCCGTCCGGGCCGAAGACGCCGTCCGGGCCCAATGGGCCGTCGGGGCCCAGGATGCCCTCGGGGCCGAACACGCCGCGCGGCGGGCGCGGGGGACGCGGCGGCCGACCGCCACGGCGGCCGGTCAGGCCGGTCATCACGGTGCGCATCAGCCAGGCGTTGGCGGAGATGCCCTCGGCGTTCGCCGCCTCGTCCACCTTGTTCTTCACCGACATCGGCAGCCGCAGCGTGATCCGGGCGGTCGGCTCGTCGGCGTCCGGGGTGATCGTCTCGTCGGTGCCGGCTTCGTCGTTGTCGTGCAGGTCCTCGTCCTCGTCGGCGCCGGTCAGCTGACTCGGGGCCGGTGTCACCACGAACTCCGGACGGCCGCCGGCCATTCGGAGCTCGACCGAACCGGGGGACAGCTCACGGCTGATCTCGCCGGCGGCGTCGGACAGGGCTGAGATGAGGGCCAGGCGGCCGGCGTCATCCAGCGTGGCTCCGAGGCGTTCGGCGACGGAGCGGGTCTGGTCGTCGGCGAGCGCGGTGGCGTTCTGGACGCTACGGCGGACCGACTCGAGGTAGTGGTCAAGTTCCATGCCGCAAGGATGACGTCATAGTGACGTCACTGTCAACCCTTCCTGATGTCATACGTGTGCATCGCGGCGTCACAACCGGCCCAGTACGGCAGAATGAGGCGCAGTCGAGAGAGGGAGCAGGCAGTGAGTGAAACCAGGGGTGTGCTCGTCACGGGAGCTTCGCGAGGCGTCGGTGCAGAGGTGGCACGAGCCTTCGCGGCGGCGGGTGATCGGGTGGTCGTGCACTGTCGCGGGGCGGTCGCCAAGGCGCGCGCGGTGCTCGCTGAACTGCCCGGCGACGGCCACGCGCTCGTCACGGGCGACCTCGGCGATCCGGCCGCGATCCCTGCTGTGGTTGAGGAATCGGCCGCCGCGCTCGGCCGGATCGACGTACTGGTGAACAACGCCGCACTGTTCGTGGACGGGCCGGTAGGGGGATCCCGGCGGATCGGGCATCCGCTCCCGGAGACGTCGTACGACGAATGGGTTGCGGCGTGGCGGCGGACCCTCGCGGTGAACCTGGAAGGGGCCGCGCACCTGACCTGGTGCGTGGCACGGCAGATGCTCGAGGTGGAGCCTGCCGAGGGCGTCAGGCGGGGCGCGATCGTCAACGTCGGGTCGCGTGGCGCCTACCGCGGGGAGCCCGACGTGCCGGCGTACGGCGCGAGCAAGGCTGGGCTGCATGCCTTCGGGCAGTCGATGGCCGTCGCCCTGGCACCACATGACATCACCGTGACGTCAATCGCGCCGGGGTTCATCGCCACGGACATGGCGGCGCAGGGGCTGAACGGCCCGGGTGGCGACGCGATCCGGGCACAGAGCCCCTTCAACCGGGTTGCCACCGCGGAGGAGGTCGCGGCAGCGATCGTCTGGCTCGCCTCGCCGCAAGCCGGCTGGTCCAGCGGCGCCGTCCTCGACTTCAACGGCGCCTCTTACCTGCGCTGACACCCTCGCCCGCGATGACCAGCACTGCGCCGCAGCGGAGCAGTGCTGGTCAGTGTGGCGGTCAGCCCACGATGTCGTCGGCGGACGGGGCCTTGATAGCGACCGGCTTGCCCCAGTCGGACATGGTTATCACCGTGGTGACGCCCGGCAGGTCGAAGGTCAGCCGGCGCATGAGATGCTTCGTGTCCAGCCAGATGGTGTAGTCGAGTTTCTTGGGCATCCCGGCCGGCATCTTCTGGCCCTGCGCTCTCAGCGCGGCTGCTGCGTCGAGCGCGACGGCATAGCGCTCCAGCCGCTGACCGTCGATGGTCTCCGTGCGGACGTACTTCACCTGCTGCAGCGCTGCGTCGAAGGCGTCGAAGGTCTTCGCCGGGTCCGCGCTCTCGAGCATCTCGCTGAACTGTGCGGCTCGCGGGTCGCTGGAGTCCTTGGGATCCACCTTGATGTACTTCCCGGTGGGAGCGAGGCCCTTCATCGAGACGTAGATTTTGCTGTTCACGAGCAGCATCCGGCCCTTGCCGCCGAACAGCTCGCCGCTGAGGTCCATGGCCATCGCGACCGGCTTCTTGTTGAGGGTCTGGATCGCGGTGATGGTGCCGACCTTGCCCGCGGCCTCCATCCGCATGGTCATCCGGACGGACTTCTTCGCCCCCATCGAGCCCTTCAGGGCGGGAAGGAAGCTGGCGGTCGACAGGTGGGCGACCTGTTTCGGCGCCTTCGGCGGGGTGGTGGCCGAGCTGGTGGTCTGCGCGCCGGCGGTCTGCGGATCCGCCTCAGCGCCGCATCCGGCGGCTCCGAGGACGACGGTGAGCACGGCGACCGCTGTCACGGAGCGTGAGCGGACAGTCAAGATAGACCCTCCCTGGGTGTCGTATGAGCCCGCTGATCATAGGCGAGGGGCGGTTCACCCGGCGGCGAACCGACCCTCGGCCGCGATCGAGGAGTAGCAGTTCGGCAAGAAATGATCACTTAGAGTAGTTGAGCAGCAGGATCAGGCGGAGCCGCGCTTCACCGAGGCGAGTAGGAGCTGGGCGACGTCGGCGACCTCGACCTCTTCGCGGGCCGAGCCGTCGGCCTGCTTGGCGGTGAGGCCGTCCGACAGCATCACCCGGCAGAACGGGCAGCCGGTGGCTATCCTGTCCGCGCCGGTCTCGACCGCTTCGGTGGTCCGGTTGAGGTTGATCCGGGTCCCGAGCTTCTCCTCCATCCACATCCGGGCACCGCCGGCGCCGCAGCAGAACGACTTCGTCTGGTTGCGCGGCATCTCGGCGAACTCGGCCCCCGGGATCACGGCCAGCAGCTCCCGCGGCGCGTCGTACACCTGGTTGTGGCGGCCCAGGTAGCAAGGGTCGTGGTAGGTGATCTTCTGCCCGTTCAGGGCGCTGTCCGTCGGGGCGACCGGGGTGAGTCTGCCTTCGCGGACCAGCCGGTTCAGCAGCTGGGTGTGGTGGATGACGTCGAGCTCGACCCCGAGCTGGGAGTACTCGTTCTTGAGGGTGTTGAAGCAGTGCGCGCAGGTCGAGACGACCTTCTTGGCGCCGGTCTCCTTGAACACCTCCGCGTTCTGCATCGCCAGCTGCTGGAAGACGAACTCGTTGCCCGCCCGCCGGGCTGGGTCCCCGGTACAGGTCTCACCGTCGCCCAGTACAGCGAAGGAGACGCCGGCCAGGTCGAGCAGTTCGGCCACCGCCTGGGTGGTCTTCTTCGCCCGGTCCTCGAACGCACCCGCGCAGCCGACCCAGAACAGGTACTCCACCTCGGCCAGGGTCTCGACGTCGGTGCCGACCTGCTTGACCTCGAACGGCAGGTCCTTGGCCCAGTCCATCCGCCCGGACGGGTTCATGTTCCACGGGTTGCCCTTGTTCTCCAGCCCCTTGAACAGCCCGTTCAGCTCCGAGGGGAACGACGACTCGATCAGCACCTGGTAGCGCCGCATGTCCATGATCGCGTCCACGTGCTCGATGTCGACCGGGCACTGCTGCACGCACGCCCCACACGACGTACAGGCCCAGAGCGCGTCCTCGTCGATCACGGCGACATCGGGAGACCCGACCAGCGGCCGCTCCACCTCGGCCTTGACCAGGTCGGGCAGCGACTCACGGTCCTCGTCGGACGAGGCCAGCAGGTACGGCGCCTTGGCGTACGCGTGCTCGCGCAGGTTCATCACCACGAGCTTGGGTGACAACGGCTTGTCGGTGTTCCAGGCCGGGCACTGCGACTGGCACCGGCCGCACTCCGTACAGGTGGTGAAATCGAGCAGGCCCTTCCAGGTGAAGTCCTCCACCTTGCCGACGCCGAGCGCCGCGTCCTCGTCCAGCTCCTCGATGTTCTCGAAGTCGATCGGCTCGCCCTTGACGGTGATCGGCTGCAGCGCGCCCAGCGCCGTACCGCCGTCGGCCTTGCGCTTGAACCAGATGTTCGGCCAGGCGGTGAACCGGTGCCAGGCCACACCCATCGTGGCGTTGAGCGCGATGGTGATCATCCAGGCGAACGAGATCACGATCTTCACCATCGCGACCAGGTAGATGCTGTTCACCAGCGCGTTGGTAGACAGCCCACTGAACGCGTCGCCGATGGAGAACGTCAGCGGGAAGTGGAACTTCGACGCCTCGTCCCCGGCCAGTGCGTACTCCAGGCCGCGAAGCAGCAGGATGCAGATCAGCACGCCGAGGATCGTGTACTCGACGTAGTAGGCCTGCCAGGCCCGCGAACCGAAGAACCGGCTGTACCGGGCTCTCTCGCCCTTCGGTAGGTTGCCCAGCCGGATCAGGATCAGCCCGACGATCGCGAGCAGGCCGGTCCAGGTGAGGAACTCGGTGACCCACTCGAACACGAACCAGTGACCGATCACCGGCAGCGCCCAGTGCGCGTCGAACAGCTGGCCGAACGCCGTCACCAAGCTCAAGAACAGCCCGATGAAGCCGAAGGCCACGAACCAGTGCAGGGCCCCGATGTGGCTCCACTGCAACATCCGGGTGTGCAGGAGCGACTCCCTGGCCAAGGTCGCCGTGCGCTGTCCGGGGTGGTCGGTCCGGCTGGTCGGCTGGCCCAGCCTGACCACGGACACCATGTATCCGATCGTCTTCGCGAACAGCGCGACCCCGACCAGGGTGATCGCGAGTGATACGACGATGGCGAGGATCTGCATACCGGCGATCGTATTGGTTGGTTACCGGCCAGTCATTGGGGTGTCGGCCTCGTCACGCCCGCGTGTTCTGTGTCTCACCCGTACGGCGCCCCCGTGCGGCGCCCTCGTGCGACGACAGGCTTCACTCCGCGAACGGGCGATCCGCCAGGATCCTCACGTGTCCTTCCGGGAGCCAGTCGGCCCGGGTTGTTCGCCGAGCGCGCCGCAGAATTGCAGAGCGCCCGACAACGCCGAAGGGCCGGTCGAGTGGATCGCTCGACCGGCCCTCGCGGATGGTGCTGCTACTACTTGGCGCCGAACACCTGCAGCTCGCTCATGTCCATGTACGTGCACCCGCCGAACGCCCCTGCCGGGCAGTTCGTCGTGATGTCCGGGACCTGCGGGCTGAGCATCCAGAACCGGACGAACTTCACGCCGGTGGCGTTGCCGGTCGGGGTGATCTCGGTGTACCTGCCCCGGTTGGCCGAGGTGAAGGTGCCCTCCGCCGCCGTCGCCCAGGTCGTACCGTCAACGGACGTCTCGATCCGGTAGCCGCCGGTCGAGGAGCTGCCCGGGTCGCCACAGGTGTTGGACGGGTCGACCGAGAAGGTCGTCACGTTCACAGCAGCCGGCAGCGCGACGTCCACGTGCTTCGGGATCGGCGTGGCAGTCGGGGTGCCGTTGTCGTCACCCGTGGTGCTGCCCCAGCCGGCGCCCTGGGCGAGGTCGATCGCCGCGCCCGGACCACAACCGTACGCCGTGTAGTCGGGACCGTTGAAGCCGACGACCGAGCCACCGCCGGAGGCGGCTGCCCAGTCACGCCGTGGGGCGAAGTTCGCCGTGGTCGGCGTCGCCCCGACCGTCAGCGACTGGTTGAGGAACTCGTAACCATTGCCGGCGACAACGAACTTCGGGTACGTGCCCGGGTAGATGCCGTCAATGGTGTAGGTGCCGTTCGCGTCGGTCACGGCCGCGTAGTCACCGGTGAAGCCGGAGTCGTGACCGCCGACGAAGACGAGCACGCCCTGGACCGGCGCGCCGGTGTCCTTGTCGGTGACGGTGCCCGAGACCGAGGAGGTGTCGCCGGTCGGCGGCAGGTGGAAGTCCTCGGCCGGCCGCGAGTCACCGGCGTCGATGGCGCCCGCGAACCAGCCCATGCCGCGCTCGGCGAAGATCTTCCACAGCGCGTCCTGGTTCTCGCCACCGTAGGCGACGAGGTCGGCCTGCAGGATCGAGTTGCGCATGTCGAGCATCGTCGGATCGGCCGGCGAGAGCTCCATGGCGCGGGTGATGTCCATCAGGGTCTTGGTGTGGCCGAGCTGCTTGCGGATGTCCCACAGCGTCTGGGCCCAGACCTCACCGCTGGAGTGCACTTCCGGCGTACCACCGATGGTCGGGAAGTCGCCGTAGGTGTAACCGCCCTGCGAGCCGTCGATGCCCTTGCAGTTGGCAGACGCCGCACCGACCGAGCAGTCCATCGCCTGGGTCCGGAACAGCGCGCCGGCCGTGACGTACTTGCCCTCGAGCACCTCGCCGTCGGCGTTGGTGTCGTTCTCGAAGCCGTTCGTGACCAGGTAGTCCATCGCGTAGAAGTCGCTCCACGCCTCACCCATCGAACCGGCCTGGATGCTGTTCAACGTCGAGTTGCCGGAGGCATCGACCACGAGCCGGTTGGACAGGCCGTGCGTGTACTCGTGGTAGAGGATGCTGGCGTCGTTCGCGCCGCTGCTCGGCACCCACGGGTCCTCGGTGTCGCTGGCGCCCGGGAAGTGCCACAGGTACATCTGCATCGTCGGCGAGATACCGTCCGGCGGGGTGGACATGTTCGCGTTGTCGATGTGGTTGGCGTCCGGCAGGCCGTTCGCCGAGTTCGCGCCGTCGAGTGCGTTCAGGCTGACCGGGTCGCCGCCCTTGGTCTCGAAGTTGCCGGCCGCCGCGGTGAAGCCGATCGGCGACTCCTCCAGCCAGTCGTGGAAGTTGCTGGCCAGGTAGAAGGCATTCGTGACGTCCTGGTTCATGTTGGTCCGCCAGGAGGTCGGCTTGGCGGGGTCCCAGGTGCAGATGAACGACGCGGAGCACAACGAGCTGGAGTCGAACGGCTTCAACACGAACTGGGCCTCAGTCCTCGTACCCGGAACCGGCGTCGTCTCGCCGCCGTTGGCCACGTTGTCGTCGTTGATGTCGGCGAAGGCCATCACCGACGTGCCGTTCAGCGTCTTGGCCCCCTTCTGCAGGTAGCCGCGATCAAAGAGGTTGACCACCTTCTGGGTGCCGCCGCGCGGCGCGCCCGGGTAGTTGTCCTGCACCAGAGCATCGCCATTGGCCTTCGAGCTCAGGTCGCGGCGGTACAGAACCTGGCCGGTCTGCGCATCCACCACATGGGTGTAGATCAGGTCGCTGCCGGCCTGGGTGTACGTCGACCAACCCTTGCGCAGGCCGTTCGCGGTGTGGAACCACACCTCCTTGGCCTGGTCGCCATTGGCCCACTTCTTCGTGGTGCCCGAGGTGATTCCCTTCACGGCCTTCGCACTGCCACCCACGTCCGCGGCCGCCCGGCTGCGGGCCGAGTCCGCCGACACCGCGGGGCTCGCGGAGCGGCTGGCGGCGAGGCCGGTCAGCCCTGCCACCGGTGAGCCCTGGATCGAGATCAGCTCGCCGTTCTTGGTGACGTTCGCCTGCAGGCCGTTACCGAACAGCGAGATGCCGTCGGCGACCTGCTCCCAGGACAGGTGCCGGGTCCCGACGACGTCCTTGTAGTCCTTCCGGAGCCGCAACGTCTCCAGATCCGTCCCGGACAGGTGGAAGATCTCCGCGTGGGTCCGGATGTAGTCCAGCGCGACCGTTGCCGCCGGCTTGTCGCTCCGGCCGGTGAGGAACCCGTCCAGCTTGGCGACCTGCCTTGGCGTACCGGTGTTCTGGTCGACCTCGACGACGCCCTGGGGCCCGAGGGAGGCGCGGTACTCGTCCTGGGCGGCGCCCTCCTTGGCCATCGTCCGTGCCGCGTTGGCGTAGGCGACCTTGGTGTTGGGTGTCCGTGCGTCGTAGTTGCTCTTGCGCTCCTTGCCAGACATCTTCTCGGGACGCTGACCGGACTGCGCCGGTGCGTCGGGGTCGGATGTGGCGTTCTGGGCGGCCAGCGCACCGGACGCGGTCATCACCAGCACGGTGGTGGCAGACACGGCCGAGACGGCCAGGAGCCCCCGCCCTCTGCGTGAGTTGATCACAAACAACGCTCCATGGAGTTGTGTGCGCGGATCGTCCTCCACGACCCGTCCGGGTGACCCTAAGCGTGCGGGACACGTCACGGAAGTGCTATTTCCACAAACGCGCAGAGACGAGGGTTGTCCTTCGCGCGATCCGGCGCGCCGGACGCACGGCGACGGTTCCGCCCGTCGTGCTGGAGGTACGGCGACGGTTCCGCCCGTCGTGCTGGAGGTCCAGGTGATGCGTTGCCCGCTCATCCACCGCCACTGCTGGGGGCGCTGGCACGGGCCGGCCACGGCTCGGTGGTGCTGCTGGCCGACGGCAACCATCCGTACGCGACGGCCGTCTCGCCGACCGCCGAGACGGTCTGGCTGAACCTGCGGCCCGGGCAGATCCCGGTGGACGATGTGCTGGCGACACTGCTGGGAGCGGTGCCGGTCGAGGCGGCGCGGGTGATGGTACGGACACCGGCGAGCAGCTGGACATCTATGGCCGCTTCCGCGCGCTGTTGCCGCTGGCCGCTTCCGCGCGATGTTGCCGGCGGTGCCCCGCGGCCGTCGGCCCGGTCCGTCATCTCCCCCTTTCCCACACCTGTGGATACCCTTTTGCCGATTCGTCGCCTCTGGTTCGGCCGACTGCCGGCTGGCAACCAGACCCGACGAACCGGCAAAGGGGTATCCACAGACCTGGGGTCAGTCGGTGTGTTAGTCGGACGGTAGGGGGGTGGCACGGGGTCTGTGCCGACTCCGCTGGGCCAGCCACACCGAACCGAGCATCTCGTCAAAATGGCGAGCCAGGTCGTAGCCGCTGGCTGGCCCTTCGGCGAGTGGGCCGAGCAGCCTAGGTCGCGGCGACATCGCGGCCTCCCGTCTCTCGCCGCAACCGACGGCACGCGCGCTGAGTCCTTGTTTCACCTGGTGGACTGCCTCGGCTAAGTACACTAATTCAGTCTAGTTTCGCTGGTGTGCCTGGCGCCGGTGGATCGTGGAGGCCGTTACGCCGACGCGGGCGGGGCGGCGACCGAGTCGCGCTCGATCAAGGTCGGCTCGACGGTCGTCCGGCGCACGCGACGGTTGGTGTCCACGGCCGACGTGACCCGCGCGACGACGTCGGTGACCAGCTCGTCCAGTGGCCAGCGGAAGGTGGACAGTGGCGGGCTCAGCAGCTGGGACATCGGCTGGTCGTCATAGCCGAGCAGCGACAACTCCGCCGGGATCGCGATGCCGAGCTCACGGCACGCGGCGTACACGCCGAAGGCCATCGAGTCGGCGAGCGCCAGGATGCCGGTCGGCCTCGGCCGGGAGGTGAGCAGACCGCGCGCGACCTCGGTGGCGCCGGTCAGGTCGTGCGGGCAGGGAATGATGCGGAGCTGCAGTCTGAGCCGGGAGGCCACCCGGCGGGCGATCTCCTCGGCCGGCCGCTCGGTCGCGAACCGGCGCCGTGGGCTGAGCACCGCGACCGAACGGTGGCCCGCGTCGGCCAGTGTGCGCAGCGCCGTACTGACGCCGGCCTCGTTGTCGAACAACACCTCGGACTTGGCCTTCGCCGCCGGCAACGCGTCGCCGATCGCGATCACTGGCGCCTGCCGGGCGATAGCGGCCCAGCCCTTGGCCGCCGGGTCGATCGGGATCACGACGATGGCGTCGGCGCGGTGGTCGACCAGGTGCTGGGCCAGCTCCAGCTGACGGTCGGGGTCGTCGGCGGAGTCGATGATCCAGGCGTTCCGGTCGGGCGCGAGCAGTTCGCGGCCGAGCGCGGCGGCGAGGCGTTGCTGCCAGAGATCCTCGAGCGAGGCGCACAGCACGCCGATCGAACCGCTGCGGCCGGACGCGAGCGCGCGCGCCACCGGATCGGCCGAGTAACCGAGCCGATCCGCCGCGTCCTGCACCCGCCGACGGGTCTCCGGAGTGCCGTGCAGACCGCGCAACGCGTAAGACACCGCCGCGAGCGAGAGGCCAGTCTCCGCCGCGATGTCCTTGAGGGTTGGCCGTCGGCCGGTTCCGGACATGTCCAGCACCCTAGGCCAAGGCGTGGACAGTTCGTTGGAGCACCGGTTGACAACCTGTGCTTTGAAGCGCTTCACTACTCTTGTCTTGAAGCGCTTCAAGATGTCATCCCGGCCGAGAGGACCAGCCCGTGACCGGCGTCATCGACGTCCACCAGCACCTGTGGCCGGACGAGTTCGTCGATCGCTTGCGTGCGCGGTCCGAGCCTCCCTACCTGGACGCCTGGACCCTGCACACCGGCAGCGAGCCGCCGTACGAGGTGGATCCCGCGGCGCACGCCGTAGACAAGCGCGTCGCCCAAGAGCAGGCCGACGGCACGGCGCTGGTCGGCCTCTCGCTGTCCAGCCCGCTCGGCGTCGAGCAGGCTGGTGATGTCGCACTGCTGGACGCCTGGCACACCGGTGCCGCCCGGCTCCCCGAGCCGTTCCGTTCCTGGGCCGCCGTCAACCTCCTCGAGCCGGATCTCGAAGAACTGGACTCCTTGCTGAGCAGCGGGTTTCTCGGCATTCAACTGCCGTCCCACGTACTGGGCGCTCCCGAGGCGTGGTCCCATCACGCCCCGTTGCTGGCGCTCGCCGAGCGGCTGGACCGACCGATCCTCATCCACCCCGGCACGGCGACCCCGCCGCCAGGTGAGGCGCCCGACTGGTGGGCGCCGGTGGTCGGCTACACGGCCCAGTTGCAGGCGGCCTGGTGGGCCTGGCACGCGTACGGCGGACGCTCCCGGTTCCCGCGCCTCCGACTCTGCTTCGTCGCGGCGGCCGGTCTTGCTCCGGTGCATCACGAACGGCTGCTCGCCCGCGGCGGCCGGCTCGGCACCATCGACCCCAACCTGTACGTCGACACCTCGGGCTACGGCCCGCAAGGCATCGACGCGGTCGCGCGGGTCCTCGGCATCGACCAGGTCGTGCACGGCACAGACCGGCCGTACGCCGACGCCGCCGACCTCCGTCAAGGCGATGCCGCCACCGAGGCGATTCGCCACACCAACCCGCACCGGCTGCTGTTCGGCACCGGTGCCGCCTCCGAGAGGGGAGTGCAGTGACTGCTCAACCCGCTGACGTCGTACCCGTCATTCCCGCGCGCCAGGCCGGCCGACTCGTGGATCTCAACAGCTGTCTGACGCTGGACGACCTTCCCGGGCGCGACCTGGAGCCCCACGAGCTGGCCGAGCTGGCCGCCTCGATCGCCGCTCAGCCGCACCTGTGGGAGGACAAGGTCGCCTTCAGTGACGAGGAACGCGTCTTCGCTTCCTTGCACCGAGACGCTCACGTCGACGTCTGGCTGATCTGCTGGACACCGGCGAACGACACCGGGTGGCACGACCACGACATCTCCTCCGGGGCTGTCGCGGTTGCCCGGG
Source organism: Kribbella sp. (assembly GCA_035759015.1). GTDB lineage: Bacteria > Actinomycetota > Actinomycetes > Propionibacteriales > Kribbellaceae > Kribbella. The sequence continues at coordinate 4,052 of DASTVQ010000104.1, read as the reverse complement.
GCAAGCTCGTCGAGCACAACCTGGCGATCGGCGCCGAGTCGATCGAGACCGAGGTATCGGCAGGGGACGTGTACGGGTTCGGGCCGGACCACATCCACCGGCTGACCGGACGCGACCTGGGTAGCGTCTCGGTGCACGCGTACAGCCCGCCGCTGTGGCGGATGGGCCAGTACTCGGTGAAGGCCGACGGCGTGCTTCGCCGCGTCTCCGTCTCGTACGCCGACGAACTGCGCCCGATCGACTGATCGGGCGCGAGACCGCCACGAGCGAACGGCGATAGTTGCGTGAGGTTCCAGCTGCCGCATATCCGGCTCTCATGAGAACAGCACCTGCCCCGCTCTGCCCCCGATTGCCCGGCCAACTGCCCTGCCTGACCCGTCGGATCCTCCCGAGACTCGATCACCATGGTGCATGCAGAGATCGAGACCCACTACTGCGAGCGACACGACGAGGCGTCGCGGCTCGGCTCGACGTTGAAGGGCCGGCTGGAGCGGACACGGCTCCGCGACTTCCTCACCCGTTACCTCCCGGAGCCGCCTGCCGACGTTGCGGACGTCGGCGGCGGCACGGGCGTCCACGCGACCTGGCTCAAGGACCAGGGGTACGCCGTCGAACTGCTCGACCCGATGCCACACCACGTCGAACAGGCCCGCTCTGCCGGTCTCACTGCCGTACTCGGCGATGCCAGACGGCTGCCGTGGGACAACGAGTACTTCGACGCGGCGCTGCTGGCCGGGCCTATGTACCACCTGCCCGGCGCGGCGGACCGTCGGCTCGCCCTTCGTGAGGCGGTGCGAGTCATCCGGCCCGGCGGGTTCGTGGCTGTCATCGCGATCAACCGGGCGGCGAACCTCATCGGGTCGGCCCTCGCGAACCGTCTCAGCCAACGGCGCGCCATCGTCAGTGAGATCCTCGAGCACGGCTACAGCGCCGCCAACGAGCGGATGGCGCAGACGACGTACCACACCACGACCCAGCTGCGGACCGAGCTGACCAATGCCGGCCTGCACGCTGTCACCGTGCATGGCCTGACCGGTCCCGGTGGTTGGCTCACTGTCGCCATCGACGCGCACTTCAAGGACCAGCCGCTTCCGAGCACCCTGGCCGAGCCCGACCCGCTGCAGACGGCGCTGGAGTGTTCCCGGCTTGCCGACCGGTATCCCGAGCTGGTCCCGGCCAGCTCCCTGCTGTTCGCGGTCGGTCAACGTGCCTGAATCCGGGTTGCCGATGACCGAGCGGATCCGCGCCCGGAGGATCCGTGACCGTGCCACCCGGTACGCCGACCACGGTTGGCCCGTTGCTCCACTGGCAGTGCCACGTCACGGGTTTTGCGCGTGCGGGCGGTCAGGCTGTGTCGATCCGCATCTGGTCGGTGATGTCATGACCAGCACGGCCGCGCAGGCCGAGGCCATCTGGAGCGAGCATCCGTGGGACATCGCCTTGGTGACGGCCCACGTCGATGTCATCGACGTTCCCGCACGGTTCGGGTCGCCGCTGCATCAATTGCTGAAGACCAGCTGTCCCACCGCGATGGCGCCGGTGGATCGGCGCTGGTTGTTCTTCCTGGTTCCCGGCTCGCTGGACCGCTCACTGCTGTCTTCCGCAGGCGGCTTGCTGCACTCGGGCACCGGTGGTTGGGTGCCGGCACCTGGCACGGTCACGGACTCGACCGGCCGAATCCGATGGTTGGTTCATCCACATCTGACCGCCTGGCGGCCGTACCAGCGCCGCGACCCGATCGATACGGTCTTCTCCACGGTCGACTGGTCGGCTCCCGACGCCCCTCAGCCGGAGCTGCCGCGCATCGTCGACGCGGCACTCGGCTGATGACGGGCCTTCGGCGTGAGAACACCCCCGTGATTCCTCACGCCGAAGGCCGTCGGTCGCGTCGTCCGGTCTGAGGAATCCCCTGCAACCTCAGGCCGGACGACGCAGCTTGGTTCACGGCTTGCGCAGGACTCCGAGCAGGCCGTGCGTCTCGTCGTCGATACCCGCGCTGAAGAAGATGGAGTCGGTACCGCCGGTGGTTGCGGTGCCCTGGAGCAGCGCCCACAGACCCGGGATCACCAGGGTCTCGCCGGTGGAGCTGTTGCGCAGCTGACCCTTGATGTGGTGGTCGAAGCGACCGTGACCCTTCGGCCGTACCACGTTGATCCGGCCGTCACCGAAGTTGCCGACCAGCAGCGAGCCCGCCAGCTCGCCCCAGCTCGACGGCGCGATGGCCAGGCCCCAGGGAGCGTTCAGGCTCTGCCGCGACACGACGCGGTCGAGCAGCCGGCCCTCCACTGAGTACTTGTCGACGAAACCGAGGCCCCGACCGGCAAGCTCCTCGCCCGTCTCGGGGTCCACCTTCGCGTACGCCACGAAGATCTTGCCGTTGAGCTCCTGCACGTTGAAGGGCGCGTAACCCCTCGGCAGGTGCGGGTCACGGAAGGCCCAGTGCGGCTGCGTCACCAGGCCGAACTTCGAGTCGAAGACGTCGATCCGGCGCTGCGCGAAGTTCGCCGCGTACAGCTGGTCGCCGGCCTTGGCGGTGGCCAGCGTGAGGCCGGTGTACACCGCACCCGGCACGGTCGCCGTGATCTCGGCCGCGCCGATCAGCGGGCTGACGGGCGGACCCCAGGCGGCGATCTGCCCGGTCTGGGTCGCGAAGATGAAGCGCGCCGGGGCGCTGACCGTGCCCTTGGTCAGCACGAAGCCGGTGCCGGGATTGTTGACCTGCCCGGTCGGCAGGGGCACCGTCACCCGGACCGTGGGCACCTTGGTGGCGGTGGTCGCGCCCGCGGCCGACGCGTAGAGCGTCGAGGTCGAGGTGCCGTTGTTGGACGACCAGAGCGGCGTGGTCGCCCCGTGCGAGAGACCCCACGGGTTGACGAGGTCGGGATCCAGGAGCGGGGCCAGGCCTGGAACGTCCGAGACCAGGTTGACCTGCTGTACTGCGAGGCCGGCGTGCGAGCGGTGATGTTCACGGCTCGCATCGGCGGTTGCAGGCGCTACGAGCGCCAGGCTGCTCGCGAGGGCAGCCACGACGGCCAGCGGACGGCCTTTGGATCGGAGGTACGACATGGCACATCCTGTCGGTAGGCGATGAACATCTCCCCATACGGACGAGCCGTGCGTCCGGTTCAGCCTCGACCGACTTTTTTCGGGACCGGGTCAGGACCAGGTCTCCGCGTGGGTCACCGTGCCGTTGGGCGCACCGATCTCGGGGAGGACGTCCGTCGCGTCGGCGTCCAGCGGTTCGAACGGATCCTCGGGTATGACGTACGCCCGGGCGCCGGCGACGAGGTCCACCCCGGGCAGCTCGAACCACGGCTCACCCAGCTCGCGGCTGATCTCGTAGATCGCCTGCTCGGTGGACTCGACCGGCTCGCGGTCGCCGAGCTCCTCCTCCTCGATCGGGTACCGCTCCTGCGAGGCCCGGCCGGCGGCCAGCAGCGCCTCAGCATCGATCACGCGGAGGTCGAACCGCGACACCACGCTGATCACCTGCTCCGGCTCCGCGGCTTCCTCCGCTTCCTCGTCGTCGAGGTCGTCCTCCAGCAGCAACGGCGCCGTACCGGTGTGCTCGAACACGGCGTCGTTCCAGCCGTCGACGAGCTGCTCCAGGGCCAGGTTCTGCTCATACAGCGCGTCCTGCTCCTCGGGGCCGCCGGTCATCGCCAACAGCGCCTCGGTGTGGGCCTGCAACCGCTCTGTCAGCCGGCGGCTCGCCTCCGCCAGCGCCGTACGAGTCTCCTCGGAGAAGTACTGGTCCGGGGTCTGCCCGTCGTCCTCTTCGCTCACTGCGATGCCCCTGTCTTCTCGACCAACTCGTGCGGATGCCAGGCGTAAGTATGCGCATTGAGCGCGCCAGCCCGAAGTCGTGTCCGTGAACAGAGTGCGTGAGAGGGGTGTGAGAGTTGCGCGAGTGGTTGTGAGAGGCCTGCGAGAAGGCTCCTGAGGCGGCCGGTTACGGATGTGCAATCACGTCATGAGCATTCTTTCCGAGCGGTGGGGCCGGTCGTGAGCGATCTGGTTTACCTCGCCCTCTGTGTTGGTGTCTTCGTGAC
>DASTVQ010000103.1:0-21253 GCA_035759015.1 Kribbella sp. | reverse complement strand
TCAACATCTCCTCCATCGCCGCACCCACCGGTGGCGCCGACGCTCATGCCTCCCTGGCGAAGGTGCTCGGTTATCTGAATGCCGTCGTCGTCGAGGCGGCATGCAGCCGGGTGCCGATGAGCCGGAAGGCCGTCGGAGCGGATGGGCTCGTCACCGATCCGGCCGTACGGGCAGGCATCACCGCCGCCGTGGATGCACTCCACCAGGCGGCGCACTCACCGGCTCCCTGACCTCCAGCGGATTCGGGCGGGAAGCGCACGCAGCGGTCAGGAGTTCGGCAGGGCGGGTCTCCTCACCACCTCGACGATGTCGTGCCTGCCCGGGCGCGGTAGAGATCGCGGAGGAGACAGATCTCGCCGCCGTTGTGCATCACCTCACGGTTGACATGGAGGATCAGCGCGGCCATCGGGTCCGCGGACAACTGGTTGCCCTTCGGCCCGAGTGGTCGGCCCATCGATTCGTCGTCGAGCGTGGCGATCCCGCCGTGCCAGCGCTCGTACCAGTGGTCGAGGAAGGCGAGCGCGTCGGACGCGCTGCCCGGAAGGTCCGACGGGATGTGGCGCGGGTCGAACATGTCCGCATCGTCCGGCACGCTGCCGTCGCCGAAAAGGTGCCGGCGCGGGTGGCGAAGCAGCCGACGCCGACGTGAACCAGCCGCCAGGCGATGGTCGTGATCGGTGGCGGCGTCAATCGATCGCCGGGGCGGTGATCGTAGATCCGCGCACCGGCAGACCACAGTGACTCGAGGAGGCCCGGAGGCTCGACGGACGGGGTTCTCCGGGCTCCCCCGCGAGCGTCAGCGCTCGTCGACGAGCTCGCCACGCTCCTCGCTGGCATCGTGGATCAGTGCGAACGCGGCCGCCGCCTCCGGCAGGGTGGGCGCCCCGGCCAGCGCTGTCTGCAGCGACTCCAGCGACTCCCACCGCCACAGATCGAGCCAGGTCTCATCGTCGACCCGCGCCAGCCGTGCCTCGGTGAGGCCGGCGAAGTTGGCGCGGACGGCGGCGATCAGGTCGGCCCGCTTCGCCAGCATCTGGTCGGCGTTCGCGGGATCCACGCTGAAACGGGTCATACGGAGAACGGACATCGAAAACTCCTTGTAGTTGAACTCTAGTGCTCGACTCTAGAGATAGACTACACGCATGAATCCAGTCAAGAAGGTCGACGGTCGTGCCGAGAAGGCCAGACTGACCCGCCGCAAGATGCTCGACGCGGCCGGCGAGTTGTTCATCGAGCGCGGCTACGGTGCGACGGCGCTGCAGGACGTCGCCGAGCGGGCCGGGGTCGCCGTGCAGACCATCTACTTCACGTTCGGCAACAAGCGGACCCTGCTGAAGGAGGTCGTCGACCGGACGATAGCGGGCGACGACGAGCCGATCGCGACACTGGATCGACCCTGGTTCCGGCAGGCGCTCGCGACCGCCACCGCCGAGGAGCACCTGCGCGCTCACGTCAACGGCACCAGCGCGGTCCTGGGGCGGGTGGCACCGATCATGAAGACACTCGAGGCCGCGGCCGCCACGGACCCCGGGATCAGCGCACTCTGGCCCCAGGGCGAGAACCCGAGACTCACGATCCAGTCAGCGGCGGCGACCAGCCTGATGTCCAAACCCGGAGCGCGCAATGATGTGACGGTCGAGCACGCGGCCGATGTGATGTTCGGTCTGCTGAGCCCTGAGTTGTATCTGCTGCTGGTCGGCGAGCGAGGCTGGTCCCCCGCACAGTGGGAGGACTGGGCGCTGGAAACGCTCCGGTCGCAACTCTGCTCCGTCTAGCGTTCGCCGCTAGGGCAGGTGTGTATGCGGGTTACGCAACGTTGCGAAACACAACCCCGCCCGCAAGCTCGCGGCTGCTCACCGTGATCTCGCTGACCGGTCCCGGTAGCCGTGCGCCCGCACCGACGGGAACCACCTGATCACCGTTGGCGAGGTCGCGTCCGGGCGTTCGTTGTCAAGGGCACCTTGTCAGGGGGATGTCAGGGTTGCGTCCCTGTGAGACCCCACGGCTGCACGACAACCTTGTCTTAGCGAGGAGGAACCCGAACGTCGACTCGGGAGGGCTCGACGCGAGGGGATACATCGCCGATTGCGGATTCGGCCGGCTGTGGGTGGGGGGACTGCCTGGGGGGTCAGGCAGACACAGCCGGCCGGGGCCGTGTCAGAGCGGACCACTCGCCGACGAGTCCCTCGCGGGGTGCCTGCGATCCCCCAGGTCGTGGTACCTCGCGAGGCCCTTTCCCGGATGTCGCACTGCTGACCGCGTTCCAGTCAGTGGTGCCGTCCACCGATCCCCGAGTGCCTCGGCGGGTAGCTGTCCGCCACCGCATGTAGCGGCGCGGCCCGCCCGGCCCTCCAGGCTGCCCTGAAGACCCGGCGCTCGAGTGCGTCGGTCACCGCGGCCCGGATCGCCTCGCGATCGGCCCGTTCCACCTCCGGCACCGGCGCGTCGATCACCTCACGGATCCCGTCCGCCGCTCCCAACAGGAACGCCGCGTACTCACTGCGACCGCGCTGCTGCGCCACCGTCGCCAACTCCTCCAGCACGCTGGCGGAGCGCCAGCGATCGCCCAGGTCGCGGTGCTCGGCCAGACTCTCGTCCAACAGGTGCACCGCCCGGTCGGTCCGGCCGCGCCGTCGCTCCACGATGCCCAGCTGATTCAAGGACCACGCGACGCCTTCGCGATAGCCGAGCCGCTGGCACAGCGCGAGCGCCTCCTGAAGCACTTCCTCCGCCTCGGTCAGATCGCCGCTGTACTGCGCGATCGCGCCGAGGTTGATCAGCGACCACGCGAGACCCTCGCCGTCGCCGAGAACCCTGAAGCTGTCCCGCGCCTGCCGGCAGCGCCTGGCACCGATCTCCAGGTCGCCGCGCAGCCAGGCGACGAAGCCGAGGTGGTTGTGCGCCCAGGCCATGCCTGCCCGATCACCGAGACCCTCGTACAAGTCGTAGCTCAGGCAGTTGAGGTCCTCGGCACTCACGTAGTCGCCGCGCTCGCGCGCCACCGCGCCGAGGCGTTGCAGCACCAGCGCCGCGCCGGCGTCGTCTCCCAGCTCGCGATACCGCTTGAGCGCGGCCTCCAGCCGGGTCGTCGCCGCGTCGTACTCGCACTGCAGGAAGGCCAGCATGCCGGCGCCCAACAGGGCTTTCGCGCTGTACGGCAGGAAGGCCACGTCGTCCGACCGGTCGGCCAGCTCGAGGGCATGCTCGAGCCAGTCGCGGCCCTCCGCGTAATGGCCGCGCAGGTAGCAGAACAGCCAGAGCCCACCAGCCAACCGGATCGCCTCCGCGGCCGAACCGGTGCGCCCCGACCAGGACATCGCAGCGCGCAGGTTGCCCAGCTCACCTTCCAGCCGGTCCAGCCAGTCCGCCTGGTTCACGCCGCGCAGATGCGATTCCGCCTCCTCGACCAGCGCGATGCAGTACTCCGCGTGGCGTCGTACCACCTCTTCCTGGCGCCCGGTGGCTGCCAGCTGGTCGGCCGCGAACTCCCGGATCACCGCCAGCATGTGGTAGCGAGCGATGCCGCGATCGCGGCTGACCCGGATCAGTGACTTGTCGACCAGTCTGCCGGTCAGGTCGAGCACGCTGGCGCGCTCCAACGGACCCGGCTCCGGGCTGCCCGACAGCACCGCCGCCGCCGCGGTCAAGGTCCAACCCCCCACGAAGACCGACAGCAGCGCGAACAGCTCGCGCTCGGGCTCGGTCAGCAGGTCGTGGCTCCACTCGATCGCGCCGTACAGCGACTGCTGCCGCGGACCGGTAGCGCAAGCGCCGTCGGACAGGATGGCGAACGAGCGGTCCAGCTCGGCCGCCAGCTCCTTGACCGTCAGCACGTTGGTCCGCGTCGCCGCCAGCTCGATCGCCAGCGGTATGCCCTCCAGCCGCCGGACCACCCGCGCGACCTGCTCGAACCCACCGTCCGGCTCGTGACCGCGGGCAGTCGCCCGGTCGACGAACAACCTGACCGCGGGCGACGCCTCCAGCTGATCGTCCGGCCAGTCCACGTCGGGCAACGCCAACGGCGGTACGGCGTACACGCTCTCCCCCGGCACGTGCAGCAGCTCACGGGTAGTGGTCAGCACGGCCAGGTTCGGGCAGATCTCAAGCAGCGAGGCGCAGATCCGGGCCGCGTCCGCCAGCACATGCTCACAGTTGTCCAGCGACAGCAGGACCTGCCGGCTGCCGATGTGTTCGGCGACCTCCGCCACCAGGCGGCCGCTGTCCAGGGGGTGCAGGCCCATCGCCGCGGCAATGGCCGGGGCGACGGCCGACCCATCCCGCACGGGTGAGAGCGAGACCCAGCACACTCCGTCGTCGAACCGCTGCGCGACGGCATCGCAGACCGCGAGCGCCAGCCTGGTCTTGCCGACCCCGCCCGAGCCGGTGAGCGTCAGCAGGCGCGTCACCCGTTCGTCGAGCAGGCGGCTCGCGTCGGCCAGCTCCGCCGTACGGCCGACGAGCTCGTTGGCGGGCACGGGCGGCGGCCGCATGGTCGGGCGCGGCGCCTCGGCCTCCCGCCTGGCCGCGACGGTGAGCTGGGCACGTTCGGACGCTCCGAGGTGGAGAGCGTCCGCGAGCAGTCGCAACGTGTGAGCTCTGGGCGCGCGCCGGCGTCCTCGCTCCAAGGCCGCGATCGCGTCGACGCTCACACCGGCGAGCTCCGCCAATCCCTCCTGCGACAAACCGGCATCACGCCGGTGCCGTCGCAGCAGGTCGCCGAACCCCGTCTTTCGCGCGTCGTCCGAGCCGCGGCGAGACCCGTCTGATGGCAAGGACGGCTCCGCCCAGTCTCCGACCCGTACGTGGCGGTCGCCACGCACCCAATGACGGTAGCGTCTCATCCAAAGCCTTGGCTGGCGATCCCACTCGCTGAGAGCCGCCGTGCGGTGCACCCCGGCGGGCGGCGTGGACAGGCCGTCGAGGATGCCCCCTAGGGCTGGCTGCGGCCGGCGTGGTGAAGGATCGCGGTGCGCATCGCCGCCCGGGCTCGCTTGCGATCGCCCGCCGCATCGTACGCCGTGGCGAGGCGGAACCAGGCACGCCAGTTGTCCGGCGCGGCCTCGGTCTCCTCCTTGTACCGCACGAAGGCCGCGTCCGCGGCTGCGCGGTCGATCCGGCCGGAAGGGCGACGCGGCAGATCGTCGACGGGCAGGCCGCCTTCGGCATCGAGCTCGCGGGAAAGGGCCTCGGTCGCCCGGCCGAACTGAAACTCGCGCCAGACCAGGTAGACGCCGACCAGCGGGATCACGAGGACGGCGACCCCCAGCCCGACCGCGACCGGTTCACCGGTGCCGATCAGCAGGACGCCTCGCCAACCGAGCAGGCCCGCGTAGGCGACGAAGACCAGCGCGAGGACGACCGCCGCACTCTTGGCGTTCACGCTCGGACGGCCGCCGGCGGGATGGGCGTCATCTCAGTCGAGATCCAGGAAGTGTTCGAGCCCGACGGTCAGACCGGGTGTGCCCACGATCCGCCGGACGCCGAGCAGTACGCCGGCCATGAACGACTCCCGGTGCAGCGAGTCGTGCCTGATGGTGAGGGTCTCGCCGACGGCGCCGAACAGCACCTCTTGGTGCGCCACCAGGCCGCGCAGGCGGATGCCGTGTACCCGGATGCCGTCGACATCGGCGCCACGCGCTCCGTCGAGGCCGGTCGACGTCGCGTCCGGCACCGGCGGACTCCCGGCCTCGCGCCGCGCCGCCGCGATCAGCTCGGCCGTCCGGCGCGCCGTACCGGAAGGGGCGTCGACCTTGTCCGGGTGGTGCAGCTCGATGATCTCCACCGACTCGTAGAACCGTGCGGCCTGAGCGGCGAACCGCATCATCAGCACGGCACCGATCGAGAAGTTGGCGGCCACCAGTACGCCGGTGTCCCGCTTGGCCGCGAGTTGTTCCCGCAGGGTGGCCAGCCGTTCGTCGTCGAAGCCTGTGGTTCCGACGACCGCGTGGATGCCGTGCTCGATGCACCAGGCGAGGCTGTCCATCACCACGTCGGGGTGGGTGAAGTCGACCACCACCTCGGCCCCAGCTGTGGTGAGCCGGTCCAGCGGGTCACCTTGGTCCAGTGCGGCGACCAGCTCGCAGTCCGCCGCGGCCTCGATCGCCTGGCAGGTCTGCGACCCCATCTTGCCCTTGGCGCCGAGCACGCCCACCTTGATCGCCATCGCGTCCTCTCCCGCTGAACCTTGCGTCAACCGAGCCACCAACCGCCCAAGGATCTCACCCGTCCCACCTCCGTCACGCACCAACCAGCCGAACCGGTACGCCGCTGCGCGGGGTGACTCGGCAGGGGCAGGGTTCGGACCGATGGCTGCGGAAGGGAGGCTGGTGCGGGCAGGCAGCGGGTGTGGAACCGACAACCCGACGGCGGGAAGACCGGCGACGGCGGGGAGCCGGACAGGACGATCCGCTTGCGGCTCTGCCGAGCGAGACCCGGCTCGGCTTCCCGGCGGCGCGCTACGTGGTCGGTACGGCGCACCAGTCCCGACGAATCGCGGGAAGGTTGTCCACAGCTGGGGACCGCTGCCAGCTCTGAGTTGTCTGATGTCCAACGGCTGAGGAGCATGTTGCGCACTAGTGTTCGAAACTCCGGCGCCGAGCCCGCTACAGAGTGAAAGAGGACGGGTCCTCGAAGGGACCCATCACCGTCAGGGCGAGGTCGCCGGCGTACAGCTCGGCCGCGAGTCGCCCGACGTCCTCCAGCGTCACGTCGTCGATCTTGTGGAGGATCTCATCGACGCTCGGCAGCTCGCCGTAGACCAGCTCCGCCTTCGCGATCCGGGTCATCTTGGCGCCGGTGTCCTCCAGCCCCATCACGACTGAGCCGCGCATCTGACCCTTGCCGCGGACCAGCTCGGCCGGGGTGACGCCCTTGGTCGCGACGGCCTCCAGCTCGGAGCGGACCACGTCGAGCACCTCGGGAGCCTTCTTCGGCAGGCAGCCCGCGTAGACGCCGACCATGCCGGTGTCCGCATACGCCGAGCCGAAGGTGAAGACCGAGTACGCCAGCCCGCGCTTCTCCCGGACCTCCTGGAACAGACGTGACGACATCCCGCCGCCGACGACGGCGTGCAGGACCCCGGCGGCGTACCGGCGTTCGTCGCTGCGCACCAACCCCGGCATGCCGAGGACCAGGTGCGCCTGCTCGACGTCGCGGTGATGCACCTGCACTCCCCCGTACGTCGGAACCGGGGCGCCGCTGCTGCGCACCGGCGCGGGCTCGGCCTCGTCGGTCACCCAGTGCTGCTCGAACGCCTTCCGGACCAGCCTGACGACACTCGCATGGTCCACGTTGCCCGCCACCGACACGACGATGTTGGACGGCTTGTAGCGCCGCCGGTACCAGCCGGCCACCCCGGCCCGGCTCAACCGAGCCACCGACTCCGGCGTACCGGTGATCGAGCGGCCGAGCGGGGACTTGCCCCACAGCTGCTCGGCGAACAGGTCGTGGATGTGGTCGGAGGTCTCGTCGGCGTGCATCGCGATCTCCTCGTCGATGACGTCGCGCTCACTGTCCACATCGGCGCTGGTCAGCGTGGCCGAGGTGATCATGTCGCAGATGACGTCCACCGCGAGCGACAGGTCGGAGTCCAGCACCCGGGCGTAGTAGCAGGTGTACTCCTTGCCGGTGAAGGCGTTCATCTCGCCGCCGACGGCGTCCAGCGAGGCGGAGATCTCCAGCGCGTCGCGGCGCGTGGTGCCCTTGAAGAGCAGGTGTTCGAGGAAGTGCGTGGCGCCGGCCAGCGAGTCGGGCTCGTCCCGCGAGCCGACGCCCACCCAGAGGCCGAAGGTGACCGAACGGAAGCCCGGCACCGACTGGGAAAGCACGCGGAGCCCGGAGGGCAGGACGGTCCGCTTGACGGGACCGCCCCGCTCCGGGCTCAGCAGCGTGCTTGTGCGGGCTCGAGTCACTCGGCCGGCTTGGCCTCGGCAGCAGCCTCGGCCTCCGCACCGTCGGACTTCTTCTCGTCCTCCTCCAGCACCGGGATCAGCGACAGCTTGCCGCGGTCGTCGATCTCGGCGATCTCGACCTGCAGCTTCTGGCCGACGGACAGGATGTCCTCGACGGCCTCCACCCGCTTGCCGCCGGCCAGGCCGCGCAGCTTCGAGATGTGCAGCAGCCCGTCCTTGCCCGGCAGCAGCGAGATGAACGCACCGAAGTTGGTCGTCTTGACGACCGTGCCCAGGTAGCGCTCGCCCTTCTCCGGCATGGTCGGGTTGGCGATCGCGTTGATCATCGCGCGCGCCGCCTCGGCCGAGGGGCCGTCCGTCGCACCGATGTACACCGTGCCGTCGTCCTCGATGGAGATGTCGGCGCCGGTCTCGTCGGTGATCTGGTTGATCATCTTGCCCTTGGGCCCGATGACCTCGCCGATCTTGTCCACCGGGACCTTGACCGAGATCACCCGCGGGGCGAACTGGCTCATCTCACCCGGCGCGTCGATGGCCTTGGCCATCACGTCCAAGATGGTGAGCCGAGCCTGCCTGGCCTGGGTGAGCGCACCGGCCAGCACGCCCGCCGGGATGCCGTCCAGCTTGGTGTCCAGCTGCAGAGCCGTGACGAAGTCCTTCGTGCCGGCGACCTTGAAGTCCATGTCGCCGAACGCGTCCTCCGCGCCCAGGATGTCGGTCAGCGCGACGTACTCGGTCTTGCCGTCGACCTCACCGGAGATGAGGCCCATCGCGATGCCCGCGACCGGCGCCTTCAGCGGCACACCGGCGGACAGCAGCGACAGTGTCGAGGCACAGACCGAGCCCATCGAGGTGGAGCCGTTGGAGCCGAGCGCCTCCGACACCTGGCGCAGCGCGTACGGGAAGTCCTCCCGCGAGGGCAGCACCGGCACCAGGGCCCGCTCGGCCAGCGCGCCGTGACCGATCTCGCGACGCTTCGGCGAACCCACCCGGCCGGTCTCACCGGTCGAGTACGGCGGGAAGTTGTAGTTGTGCATGTAGCGCTTGCGGGTCTCCGGCGACAGCGTGTCCAGCTGCTGCTCCATCCGGAGCATGTTCAGCGTGGTGACGCCGAGGATCTGGGTCTCGCCGCGCTCGAACAGCGCCGAGCCGTGCACCCGCGGGAGCACCCTGACCTGCGCCTTGAGCGGCCGGATGTCGGCCAGGCCGCGGCCGTCGATACGGACCTTGTCGGCCAGCACGCGCTTGCGGACCAGCTTCTTGGTCAGCGACCGGAAGGCGGCCGACAGCTCCTTCTCGCGGCCCTCGAAGTCGCCGCCCAGCTTGTCCATCAGCGCGGCCTTGACGGCGTCGGTGGCCTCCTCGCGGTCATGCTTGCCCGCGATGGTGAGAGCCTGGCTCAGCTCCTCGGTCGCGGCGGCCTCGACCGCGGCGAACGCGTCGTCGGCATAGTCCGGGAACAGCGGGAACTCACCGGTCGGCTTGGACGACCGCGCGGCCAGGTCGGCCTGCGCCTCGACCAGCGTCTTGATGAACGCCTTGGATGCCTCGAGGCCCTCGGCCACGACCTCCTCGGTCGGCGCCTGCTTGCCGGCGGCAACGGCGTCGAAGGTGCCCAGGGTGGACTCGGCCTCGACCATCATGATCGCGACGTCACCGGTGTCGGTGACCCGGCCCGCGACCACCATGTCGAACACGGCGTCCTCGAGCTCGGTGTGGGTCGGGAACGCCACCCACTGGCCGTCGATCAGCGCGACCCGCACGCCGCCGATCGGGCCGGAGAACGGCAGCCCGGCGATCTGCGTGGACATCGACGCGGCGTTGATCGCCAGCACGTCGTACAGCTTGTCCGGGTTCAGCGCCATCACCGTGATGACGACCTGGATCTCGTTGCGCAGGCCGGACACGAACGACGGCCGCAGCGGGCGGTCGATCAGCCGGCAGGTCAGGATGGCCTCCTCGCTGGGGCGGCCCTCCCGGCGGAAGAACGAGCCGGGGATCCGGCCGGCGGCGTACATCCGCTCCTCGACGTCCACCGTCAACGGGAAGAAGTCGAACTGGTCCTTGGGCTTCTTGCTGGCCGTGGTGGCCGACAGCACCATCGTGTCGCCGTCGAGGTAGGCGGCCGTGGAGCCGGCGGCCTGCTGGGCCAGACGGCCCGTCTCGAAGCGGACGGTGCGGGTGCCGAAACGGCCGTTGTCGATAACGGCCTCGGCGAACTGCGTGCCCTCCATGGGCGTGCTGGTGGATCCCGACACGGGATACCCCTCTCTCGCGTTGTAACTGACTCAGAACGACTGCGAGGCGCGAGCTCAGGGGTGCCGGTCTTCGATCGAGGCCCGCGGCCCAGTCCGTCCGGACTGTCCCGAAAGCCACTACCGAGGACCGGTCGTCCTCCCATCACGCACCGCGGCGTCCCGTCGTCGTTGATTATTCAGTTGTCCCCCGGCGCCGGACAGGCGCCGTGGATGTGCGAGGAGCGGCCACCCGGGCTCGGGGGCCGCTCCTCACAGGGTCATCGGCGAAGGCCGAGCCGCTCGATCAGGGATCGGTAGCGGTTGATGTCCTTCTTGGCCAGGTAGTTCAGCAGCCGGCGGCGCTGACCGACCAGCAGGAGCAGGCCACGACGGCTGTGGTGGTCGTGCTTGTGCTCCTTGAGGTGCTCGGTCAGGTCGGCGATGCGGTGCGTGAGCAGCGCAACCTGGACCTCGGGGGAACCCGTGTCGCCCTCGCTCAGCGCGTACTCACCGATGATCTTCTTCTTGGTTGCAGCGTCCACTGATGACACGCCGGCTCCTCTCGATATCCGTTGCGCGGCGCACCGGGGCTTGGGTCACCCGGGCACTCTCGATCCGCGGCCGTTCAGACGGCATCGTCCAGGGTATCAGTGGGTGGACATCCAGGCGCAATCGGAGGGCTACCGCTGGGTGAGCAGCCGCCGCGCTCCGTCCACGTCGGCCTTCATCTGCACGAGCAGGTCGTCGATCGAGTCGAACCGGATCTGGGTGCCCCGGAGCCGGGCGACGAAGTCCACCGCGATCCGCGCGCCGTACAGCTCCAGGTCGTCGCGATCCAGCACGTACGACTCCACCCGCCGGTCCACGCCGTCGAACGTCGGGTTGCTGCCGACACTGATCGCCGCCGGCAACGGATCCTTGTACGCCGGCGCGCCGGGCGCGGGCTCCAGCACCGTCAGCCAGCCGGCGTACACCCCGTCGAGCGGCACCGCGGCGCCTGCCAGCGCAGGGATGTTGGCCGTCGGGTAGCCCAGCTCGCGGCCGCGCTTGTCGCCCTCGACAACGACCCCGGTGATCCGCAGCGGACGGCCGAGCGCCTGCGCCGCGACCTCGACGTCACCCGCCGCGATCAGCTCCCGGATGTAGGTCGACGACCATGGCCGGCCGCCGCCGGCGAGGCTCAGTCCCTCGACCTGGAACCCGGCCTGCGCACCGGCCGCGAGGAGGGTGTCGAGGTGGCCGGCCGCCTTGTGGCCGAAGCGGAAGTTCTCCCCGACCACGATCGCCTTGGCGTGCAGGGTGCCGACGAGGGCCCGGTCGATGAACTCCTGCGGCGACCAGAACGAGAGCTCACGGTCGAACGGCAGGATCAGTACGGCATCGGCCCCGGCGGCGATCAGCAGCTCCGCCCGCTCGTCCGGCTCGGTGATCATCGCCGGCGCATACTCCGGCCGGACCACCGCCATCGGGTGCGGGTCGAACGTCAGGGCGACCACCGGCAGTCCACCCAGCTTCGCGGCCAGGGCGCGGGCATGGTTCAGCACCTGCTGATGCCCGCGATGAACGCCGTCGAAGTTGCCGATCGTGACGACCGACGGACCGAAATCCGCACCCACCTCGTCCAACCCGTGCCAAACACGCATGGAAGCAGGATTCCATGCCCCTCACCCCCACACCGCACCAGGACCCCCGCAGGTGTACGGATCGATCGGTCCGAAACCGCCCTCTCCTGCCGCCTCGGATAGTCCTGCAGCGCGCCAGGAGGGCGTTTTCGGACCGATCGATCCGTACACCTGCTGGCCTGCACCTCGTGCGGGAGTGTCAGGTCAGGTGGTCAGGTTCAGGCGGTGGGTCAGATCGGTGAGGGCGGGGCCCAGGGGGTGGTCGAGCCGGACTGTGGCGTATGGGTCGCCGCGGGTCGCGCCCTGGTTGACGATCAGGACCGGCTTGCCCGCCTTCGCGGCGTACCGGACGAAGCGGAAGCCCGACATGACGGTCAGCGAGGAGCCGAGTACGAGCAGCGCGCGGGCTTGGTCGATCAGGCGGTAGCAGCGCTCGACCCGTGGGCGCGGCACGTTCTCGCCGAAGAAGACGACGTCCGGCTTGAGCAACAACGAGGCGCACGCGGTACAGCCGACCAGGCGGAACTGGGCCACCACGTCCTCTGACAGGTCCACGTCGCCGTCGGGGTTGATCCGGATCGCCTGGCCGTCGAAATGCGGGTTGGCCTCGCGCAGGCGGCGGTCCAGGTCCTCCCGTGGGCTCGTGTCGCGGCAGGCCAGGCAGATGACCCGGCCGAGGTTGCCGTGCAGCTCGATCACGTCGCGGGCGCCGGCGGCCTGGTGCAGACCGTCCACGTTCTGGGTGATGACGCCGTCGAGATACCCACGGGCCTGGAGGGTGGCGACGGCCCGGTGACCGTCGTTCGGGTTGGCCCGGGCGATGGTCCGCCAGCCGAGGTGGCTGCGTGCCCAGTACCGCTGTCTCCCGGTCTCGCTGCCGACGAAATCGCCGTACGTCATCGGCGTGTGGCGGCGCAGGCTGCCACTCTTGCCGCGATAGTCGGGGATGCCCGACTCGGTGGAGATCCCGGCGCCGCTGAGCGCGACCACGCCGCCGTCAGCGACCAGCTCGGCGATGGCGCCGACATCGGTCGCAGTCGGCACGAGCTCCGCTACACCGGGGCTGGCGGTCCAGCTCAAAGTCGGACGTGAACGCACCGCACCAGCGTACGTGCGCACCAGTCCCTGACGGCCGTCCTCGCGGTCATGGTGCTGCCGCCTTCTGCCGCGCCGCTCCACGTCCCCCGGGTCAGGCCCCGGCGCACCGGGTCAGGTGAGCCTGGGTGGACCGGCTGTCAGACGTCGCTCGGCGTTCGCCCGGGCGGCTGTCGGGTCCATGGTCGACCAGTCGGCCTCGATCCACCACGTGGCCCCGGCGTCAGCCCAGGGACGGACGACCTCGGCGGCCCTCGTGTCGTCAGCCGAGGTGGTCCCCTCGGCGACCACGTCGTACCCGGCCATGGACAGGCCGTGCTGGTCCCGCTCGTTGCGGATCCACTCGACCCCCTCGGCCATCAGCTCCGGGCTCGGCGCCGGCTGGGAACCGCCCCCGGACGGCACATAGTTCGGCAGCCAGCCATCCTGCAGCGCTGCCCTGCGCATCGACTTCGGTCTCGGCCAGCCCCCGACCACCCACGTCCGGATGCGCGGCTGCTGCACCGGCGGCGGGGGGGCCGGTGGGTTGAGCTCGGGCACCGCCTTCGACCGGTAGTGCTTGCCCTCGAACTCGAACGGCTGGTCCTTCCACAAGTGCTGGAGCATCTGCAGCGACTCGTCCAGCTGCTCGGCCCGCACCTTGCGGCCCGGGTCGTCCTCGAACAACCAGAACCGTGGCTCGCCGCTCACCCCGAGTCCGACCGCGAGGATCACCCGGCCGTTGCTGAGGTTGTCCACCGTCGAGGTCTGGCCGGCCACGTCCCACGGCTTGCGCCGGGGCAACGGCGTCAGCATCGTGCCCAGCCTGATCCGCTCGGTGGTCATCGCCGCGGCGGCAAGCATGGCCCACGCGTCGAAGCCCCAGATCGACTCCCACACGAAGAACCCGTCCCAGCCATGATCCTCCGCCAGGGCGGCCAGTTCCGCCGCCGCCCGCGCATCGCCGTACGGAAGCACAAACCCATATCTCATACCCGCACGCTAGCCACCCCCACCGACATTGCATCCGCGAGCCGGGGAAACCTTCCGCCGGCTCGTCGCAGTTGGAGTACCACCACGGCCAGACCGCACCAGACCCGACGAATGGCCGGAAGATCTTCCACAGATTACGGACGAAGAGGCGTCAGGAGACGAAGACCGCAGTGGGTTTGGCCACCGGGCCGTGGGGCTCGTAGAGGGCCAGGAAGGTGCCGTCGGGGGCGAACATCGCGGTTTGCCCGGCTACCAGCTTCAGCCCGGAGAGCGGACGGCCGGTGCGGATCGCGACCGCTTGGTCGGCGTCCGCGTCGTAGCGCGGGAAGGTGTCGGCCGCCACCTCCGCGATCGGGGTCATCGCGAACGTCTGGCTCAGCTCCTCGAGCGTTCTCGCCGACTTCAGCGTGAAGGCGCCGACGCGGGTCCGCCGCAGCATGGTCAGGTGCCCGCCGACGCCGAGCTCGGCACCGAGGTCCCGGGCCAGCGCACGGATGTAGGTGCCGCTGGAACAGTCGACGGAGATGTCGACGTCGATGGTGCCGTCGCCCGGGCGTACGTCGACCACGTCGTACCGGCTCACCGTGACCAGGCGTGCCTTGAGCGCGACCTCCTCGCCGGCCCGGACCCGTTCGTAGGCCCGGCGGCCGTCGACCTTGATCGCCGACACCTTGGACGGGACCTGCGAGATCTCCCCGCGGAACCCTGCCACGGCAGCCTCGATCGCCTCGGCCGTCACCGCCGCCACTGCCTCAGCCGGGGCGGTGCCGACGATCTCGCCCTCGGCGTCGTCGGTGCTGGTGGTGGCGCCGAGCCGGATGGTCGCGTCGTACGACTTGTCGGCCAGCTGGAGATGGCCGAGCAGCCGGGTGGCTCGGTTCAGGCCGACCACCAAGACGCCGGTGGCCATCGGGTCCAGAGTGCCGGCGTGACCGACCTTGCGGGTGCCGGCCAGCTTGCGGATCCGGGCCACCACGGTGTGGGAGGTCAGCCCCGCCGGCTTGTCGACGACGACGATGCCGTCGAGCAGCGAGGGGTCACTCGTCGTCGGCGTCATCGTCCTCGCGGCGCTTGTACGGGTCGGCGTCGCCGGCCGGCTTGGCGCCCGCGGCGGCCTGGGCCACCTCGGCGTCGGCCCGCCGCGCCTTGGCGAGCAGTTCCTCGATGTGCCCGGCGGACTCCGGTACGGCGTCCAGGAAGAACGCCACACTCGGCGTGTGCCGCAGGCCGAGGGCCCGGCCCACCTCGGTCCGGATCAGCCCGCGGGCCGACTCCAGCGCGGCGGCAGTCGACGTCCGCGCCTGATCGTCGCCGTAGACCGTGTAGAAGACGCTCGCCTCCCGCAGGTCCCCGGTCAGCCTGGCGTCGGTCACCGTCACGAACCCCAGCCGCGGATCCTTCACCCGGCGTTCCAGCAGCTCGGCGACGAGCACCTGGATCCGGTCGGCCAGCTGCTTCGCCCGTGCTTCACCCATCAGGGCTCACTCCTTCAATCATGAGTAACGTCCGGAGCGACGGCTTCTCCCGCCTCTCCGGACGTTACCTCGTCTGTCCTCAACCCTTCAGTCGCCGCTTCCCCGTCCACGCTGTGGACGAGCGCCTCGTCCACAGCTCGCCGAGGAAGCGCCGACTGACTGCGGGGTTCAGGTGCGGGGCTTCTCGCGCAGCTCGAACGCCTCGACGACATCGCCGATCTTGATGTCGTTGAAGTTCGCCAGCGTCAGGCCGCACTCGAAGCCCTCGCGGACCTCGGACGCGTCGTCCTTGAACCGCTTGAGCGACGACAAGTCGGCGTTGTCGAGGACGACCGCGCCGTCTCGCAGCAACCGGACCTTGGCGTTGCGCTTGATGACCCCACTGGTGACCCAGCAACCGGCGATGTTGCCGACCCGGGACGACCGGAAGATCTCGCGGATCTCCGCCGTACCGAGCTGGGCCTCCTCGTAGATCGGCTTGAGCATGCCCTTCAGGGCCGCCTCGATGTCGTCGATCGCCGCGTAGATGACCGAGTAGTACCGGACATCCACGCCCTCGCGCTCGGCCAGGTCGCCGGCCTTGCCCGCCGGCCGCACGTTGAAGCCGATGATGACGGCGTTCGACGCGATGGCCAGGTTGACGTCGTTCTCGTTGATCGCGCCGACGCCGCGGTCGATCACCCGCAGGTTGACCTCGTCGCTGACCTCGATCCGCACCAGAGCGTCCTCGAGCGCCTCGACCGAACCGGACACGTCGCCCTTGAGGATGAGCAGCAGCTCCTGGCTCTCGCCCTTCTCCATGCTCGCCATGAAGTCCTCGAGGGTGCGCCGGGCACGGCGCTTGGCGTTCGCCGCCGCCCTGGCCCGGGCCTCGCGCTTCTCCGCGATCTGCCGGGCCATCCGGTCGTCGTCGACGACCAGGAACTTGTCACCGGCACCCGGAACAGCGGTCAGACCGAGGACCAGCACCGGACGCGACGGGGTCGCCTCCTCGACGTTGTCGCCGTGCTCGTCGAGCATCGCCCGGACCCGGCCGTACGCCGGACCCGCGACCATCGAGTCGCCGACCCGCAGCGTGCCGCGCTGGACCAGCACGGTCGCCACCGGGCCACGGCCCTTGTCGAGGTGCGCCTCGATCGCCAGACCCTGCGCGGGCTGGTCCGGGTTCGCCCGGAGGTCCAGCGCAGCGTCGGCGGTGAGGATCACGCTCTCCAGCAGACCGTCGATGTTCAGCCGGGACTTGGCCGAGACGTCGACGAACATCGTGTCGCCGCCGTACTCCTCGGGGACCAGGCCGTACTCGGTGAGCTGACCACGGACCTTGGTCGGGTCCGCGTCCGGCACGTCGATCTTGTTCACCGCGACCACGATCGGGACGTTCGCCGCCCGGGCGTGGTTCAACGCCTCGATCGTCTGCGGCATCACGCCGTCGTCGGCCGCGACCACCAGGATGACGATGTCGGTGGCCTGCGCACCACGGGCACGCATGGCGGTGAACGCCTCGTGACCCGGGGTGTCGACGAAGGTGATCGCCCGCTGCCGGCCGTCGACCTCGGTGGTCACCTGGTACGCACCGATGTGCTGGGTGATGCCACCGGCCTCCTTGGCGACCACGTTCGCGTGCCGGACCGCGTCCAGCAGCTTCGTCTTACCGTGGTCGACGTGACCCATCACGGTCACCACCGGCGGCCGGGCGGCAAGGTCTGCCTCCTCGCCCTCGTCGGTGCCGAAGTCGATGTCGAACGACTCGAGCAGCTCGCGGTCCTCGTCCTCCGGCGACACGATCTGGACGTCGTAGTTCAGCTCGGTGCCGAGCATCTGCAGCGTCTCCTCGTTGACCGACTGGGTCGCGGTCACCATCTCGCCGAGGTGGAACAGCACCTGCACCAGCGACGCCGGGTCGACGCCGACCTTCTCGGCGAAGTCCGTCAGGGACGCGCCGCGGGCGAGCCTCACGACCTCGCCGTCACCGTGCTTGACCCGCACGCCGCCGACGGCCGGGGCCTGCATGTTGTCGAACTCCTGGCGCTTCGCGCGCTTGGACTTGCGACCACGACGGGCCGGACCGCCCGGACGGCCGAAGGCGCCCTGCGTGCCGCCACGGCCCCGGTTGCCCGGGCCGGGACGACCGCCGCCGCCACCGGGCGGACCGCTGGGGCCACCGCCCGGACGGAAGCCGCCGCCACCACCGCCGCCGCCGCGCGGACCGGCACCCGGTCCACCCGGACCGCCGCCGGGACGGCCGCGGCCGGCACCGGGGCCGCCGCCCGGACCGGACGGGCGGCCGGTGAACGTACCGGCCGAGGACTTCGGCATCATCGCGGGGTTCGGACGCGGCGCGCCGGGCACGCCACCGGCCGGACGCGGCCGGTCGGAGGAGCCACCACGCGCGGCCGGGGGCCGCGGCGGCATGCCCGCCGGGCTACCGCTCGGCGCCGGGCCCGACGGTGCGCCCGGTCCCGGGCGTGCGCCGCCGCGCTGCAGGCCCTGGGTCGAGCTGAACGGGTTGTTGCCCGGCCGCGGCGCGCCCGGACGGCCGCCACCGGCGGCAGGTCCACCGGGACCACCCGGACGCGGCGAGCCTCCCGGACGGGGAGCGCCCGGACGTGGGGCCCCCGGACGGGGAGCGCTACCCGGTGCGCCGGGACGCGGCGCGGGCCGGGCCGGAGCCTCGGCCGCGGGCTGCTGGGGCGCCGGAGCGGGACGCGCCGGAGCCTCGGCGCTGGCCGCGGGCGCCTCGACCGGGGCCTGCGGCGCCGCGGGGCGCTCCGGCTGAGGGGTCGGCACAGCCTCAGGGCGTGTCTGCGGACCCGGCTTCGGGCCCGGGCGCGGACCCGGCCTGGCCGGCGCCGGTGCGCCTGCCTTCTCGGTGACCGGCTGCACGGTGACCGGTGCCGACGTGGACTCGGCGGCCGGTGCCGCCGTCTCGGTGCGCGCGGCCGGAGCCGGCGCTGAGGTGGCCGGCGCGGGCTCGGCCCGCTCGACCTGCTCGGCAGGCGCCACCGGTGCGGTCGCCTGCGCGGTGCTGGATGTACTGGCGGCGGGCTTGCGCGCCGCGCGCTTCTTCGGCGGGTTCTTCTCGAACTCCTCCGCCAACCGTCGGACGACGGGTGCCTCGATCGTCGAGGACGCCGATCGGACGAACTCTCCCATGTCGTTCAGCCTGGTCAGAACGACCTTGCTGGTAACTCCGAGCTCTTTCGCGAGCTCGTAGACCCGGACCTTTGCCACTGCTCTCCCTCTGGTCCGAGCCTGGGGCGCGGACCGTTAGTTGACGTACATGCTCATCGCATTGCACTCATCGTTCGACACTCATCGAGTGGTCATGAGTCGATGACCCGCCTTCATGTCGTCGCGGTATTCACCACGGGCGGCCGGGCGGCCGCACTTGCCGATCGCTGCTCGACGTACTCCCGGACGGGCGTCACACTCAGCGCGCCCTGGACCCGGAAGGCCCGCGGGAACGCCTTGCGTCGCTCGGCGAGGTCGAGGCACTCGGTCACCGGGTGCAGATGCGCCCCACGACCGGGTGCCCGATGGCCGGGATCCGGGAGGACGAGTCCTCCGGACACCACCATCCGCAGCAGGTTGGCCGAACTGTCCCGTCGCCTGCACCCGATGCAGGTACGCTCCCGCGACTTCCCGGGGCGCGCGTCCACAGTCACTGTCAGGTGATCCTCAGGGCGTGGTGACGACTCAGTCGACCGACCGAGAGATCAGTCTACCGGTTCGTGATCACGAGTCACATCCGTATCCGGTCTGATGTCGATCCGCCAGCCCGTCAGCCGGGCCGCGAGGCGGGCGTTCTGCCCTTCCTTGCCGATCGCCAGCGACAGCTGGTAGTCCGGTACGACGACCCGCGCAGCGCGAGCGGCGGCGTCCATGACCTCTACAGACGTAACCTGCGCCGGGGACAGCGCATTCCCGACGAACGTGGCGGGGTCGTCGCTGTGGTCGATGATATCGATCTTCTCGCCGTGCAGCTCGTGCATGATGTTGCGCACCCGCTGGCCCATCGGGCCGATGCAGGCGCCCTTGCCGTTGACGGACGGGTTCAGCGAGCGGACCGCGATCTTCGTGCGGTGACCGGCCTCGCGGGCGATCGCGGTGATCTCGACAGTGCCGTCGGCGATCTCCGGCACCTCCAGCGCGAACAGCTTCTTCACCAGGTTCGGGTGCGTCCGGGACACGGTGATCTGCGGTCCCTTGAAGCCCTTGCGGACGCCGACCACGTAGACCCGCAGCCGGGAGCCGTGCTCGTACTTCTCCCCCGGCACCTGCTCCGGCGCCGGCAGCACCGCCTCGATCTTGCCGAGGTCGACCATCACCGAGCGCGGGTCGCGGCCCTGCTGGATGACCCCGGAGACGATGTCGCCCTCCTTGCCGGAGAACTCGCCGTAGCGGACCTCGTCCTCGGCGTCGCGCAGCCGCTGCAGGATGACCTGCTTGGCGGTGGTGGCGGCGATCCGCCCGAAGTCGGCGGGCGTGTCGTCGTACTCGCGGGCAACGGTGCCGTCCTCGGCCAGCTCCTGGGCGTACACGGTGACGTGACCGGTCTTGCGGTCCAGCTCGGCCCGGGCATGGTGGTGGGCGCCCTCGGTGCGGTGGTAGGCCACCAGCAACGCCTGCTCGATCGCCTCGACGACCACCTCGAAGGCGATGTCCTTCTCGCGTTCCAGGGAACGCAGTACGGCCATGTCGATGTCCATCGTCAGTTCTCCTCCACCGTGCCGTCAGCGGCAGGTTCGTCGTTGCCGGCAGCCCGGTTGAACTCGATCTGGACCTTGGCCTTCGCCACGTCGGCGTACGCGACGGGCCGGACCCGGCCGTCCACGTCCAGCTCGACGGCATCCTCGGCGGCGGCCTTGATCCGGCCGGTGATCTTGTCACCGGACGTCAGGGTGACGGTGACCAGGCGGCGGACGTTTCGACGCCAGTGCCGCGGCAGGGTCAGCGGCCGGTCCACGCCGGGGCTCGACACCTCCAGCGTGTACGCGCCCTCGCCCATCACGTCGTCGGTGTCGAGCGCCTTGGAGATCGCCCGGGTCACCTCGGCCACGTCGTCCAGGCTGATCCCGCCGTCGCGGTCCACCAGCACGCGCAGCAGCCGGCGACGGCCGGCCGGCGTCACGTCAGCGGCCTCCAGGTCGCAGCCGAACTGCTCGACGATCGGCCGCAGGAAGGCTTCGAGGCTTTCAGGGTCCGTGTGGTCAGTCCTCCGGCTCACAGGTCGACCTGCCTCTCTCTCCAGTTGTGCACCCGTTTCACCACCCAGCGGTCCGGCTAAGGGCAGTAGCCCACCCTATCGGTCCCGGCCGCCATCCCGGACCGGGATATCGTTCGCCCGTGCCGATCGATGCGTCCCGCCTCTCTCGCCGAACCGCGCTACGTACCGCTGCCCTGGCCGCGAGCGCCGCCGGCCTGATGGCCGGCTGCAAGGACGAGCCCGACCGCAGCGGGACGCCCGGCGCCACCGAGGACACACAGGGCCCGGGCCAGTCGACGCCGAGCACCGACCCGGTGATCGTCGCGGCGCTGCGGACCGCGGCCACGCAGGTACAACAACTGTCCCTCCGCTACAACACAATCGGCCAGAGCTTCCCGAGCCTCCGCAGCCAGCTGGCGACCGGCGTGAGGTATCACGCCGCTCATCTGGCCAGGCTCAAGGAGCTAGGCGGCGTCAAACCGGGACAGCCCGGCAAGCTCCCGCCGCCGCCGAAAGGATCCGCCTCCGCTCTTGCGGAGCTCGCCGCCAGGGAGCAGCGGCTGTCCGTCGCGCACGCCACCGCCGCTGCCAAGGTTTCCGGACCTGCCGCCCGGCTGCTCGCTTCGATCGCCGCCAGCGAGAATCAGCTGGCCGCGTCCCTCCTGAAGAAGAAGGCCGCCAGGTGACGGAGAAAGAGGCGCTTCAGGCGGCCCTGGCCGGCGAGCATGCCGCCATG
>DASTVQ010000102.1:0-59330 GCA_035759015.1 Kribbella sp. | reverse complement strand
GTTCGGACCGATGGTTGCCCACGAGGGGCGGGTTCGGACCGATGGTCACCCAAGAGGGGCGGGTTCGGACCGATCGGCGGTGGGGAGTGGGGGGTGGGGGTGGGGGGACTTGAGGGTGGTTAGAGGGGTTTGAAGGAGTTGAGGGTCAGGGAGAGGGCGGCGGCGTCGTCGGAGGCGGCGAGGTCGACGGTGGCGGTGATGCGCCAGTCGTGGTTGCCTTCGGGGTCGTCGATGATCTGCTGGACCTCCCAGAAGCCGGGGTGTTCCTCGACCATGAAGAGGGCCGGGCCGCGTGCCGACGGGCCGGTGCCGACGCCGGCGTGCTCGGCGTAGTAGGCCGTGCCGGCCTCGGCCCAGCGAGCCGCGTCCCAGCCGGACTCCGCGTCCAGCTGACCGAGCTCCGCCCAGCGATGCAGGGCGAGCAGCTCGACCCGGCGGAACATCGCATTGCGTACCAGAACCCGGAAGGCCCTGCTGTTGAGGGTGATCCGGCGTGGTCCGGCGGGCACCGGGGCGACCTCGACCTCGGCGTCGCTCGGGTTCGTCAGCTCCTCCCACTCGTCGAGCAGGCTGGAGTCGGTCTGGCGGACGACCTCACCGAGCCACTCGATCAGATCGGTCAGCTCCTCGGTGTGCTTGTGCGGAGGGACCGTCTGGCGCAGCGCCTTGTACGCGTCGCTGAGATAGCGCAGCACGATGCCTTCGGAGCGGGCCAGGCCGTAGTACGCGACGAACTCGCCGAACGTCATCGCCCGCTCGAACATGTCGCGCACCACCGACTTCGGCGACAGCCCCGCCTCGGCGATCCAGGGGTGCGTCTGCCGGTACATCTCGAAGGTCGCGGTCAGCAGGTCGTTCAGGGGCTTGGGCCAGGTCACCTCGTCGAGCAGTTCCATCCGCTCGTCGTACTCGATGCCGTCGGCCTTCATCTGGTTGACCGCCTCGCCGCGCGCGTGGTGCTCCTGGGACTGCAGCACCGCGCGCGGGTCCTCCAGCGTGGCCTCGATCACCGAGACGACATCGAGCGCGTACGCCGGATCCTCGGGGTCCAGCAGGTCCAGCGCGGCCAGGGCGAAGGTGGACAGCGGCTGGTTCAGCGAGAAGTCCTTCTGCAGGTCCACGGTGAGGCGCAGCGAACGGCCGGTCTCGTCCGGTTCGTCCAGCCGCTCGACCACCCCGGCGGTGACCAAGGTGCGGTAGATCTGGATGGCGCGGCGGATCAGCCGGACCTGCGCCTTGGCGTCCTCGTGGTTGTCGCGCAGCAACTGCCGCATGCTGGCGAAGGCGTCGCCATCGCGCGCGATGACGTTGAGCAGCATGGCGTGGCTGACGCGCATCCGCGACTGCAACGGCTCGGGCTCGGCCGCCACCAGGCGGTCGAAGGTGTCCTCGCCCCAGGTGACGAAGCCCTCCGGCGGTTTCTTGCGCTGGACCTTGCGCTGCTTCTTCACGTCGTCGCCGGCCTTGGCCAGGGCCTTCACGTTCTCCACCACGTGGTCCGGGGCCTGTACGACGACCGTGCCGGAGGTGTCGTACCCGGCCCGGCCCGCGCGACCGGCGATCTGGTGGAACTCACGCGCCTTCAGGATCCGCTGGCGGCGGCCGTCGTACTTGCTGAGGGCGGTCAGGACAACGGTGCGGATCGGGACGTTGATGCCGACGCCGAGGGTGTCGGTGCCGCAGATGACCTTCAGCAGCCCGGCCTGGGCCAGCTGCTCGACCAGGCGGCGGTACTTCGGCAGCATGCCCGCGTGGTGTACGCCGATGCCGTGCTTGACCAGCCGCTGCAGGGTGGTGCCGAATCCCTTGCTGAACCGGAAGCCGCCGATCAGCTCGGCGATCCTGTCCTTCTCCTCGCGGGTGCAGACGTTGATGCTGGTCAGTGCCTGAGCCCGCTCCAGCGCCGCCGCCTGGGTGAAGTGCACGACGTACACGGGCGACTGGTGGGTGGTCAGCAGTTCCTCGAGGGTCTCGTGCAACGCGGTGGTGACGTACTTGTAGATCAGGGGCACCGGACGGTCCGCGGAGCTGACGATCGCGGTCGGCCGGCCGGTGCGTCTCGTCAGGTCGATCTTGAACCGAGCGACGTCACCAAGCGTCGCGGACATCAGCACGAACTGCGCGCGAGGTAGTTCCAGCAGCGGCACCTGCCAGGCCCACCCTCGGTCCGGCTCGGAGTAGAAGTGGAACTCGTCCATCACCACCTGGCCGACGTCCGCGCCGGCGCCCTCGCGCAGCGCCACGTTGGCGAGAACCTCGGCTGTGCAGCAGATGATCGGAGCACCGGCGTTGACCGAGGCGTCGCCGGTGAGCATGCCGACCTTGTCGGCGCCGAAGATGTCACAGAGCGCGAAGAACTTCTCCGACACCAGAGCCTTGATCGGTGCGGTGTAGAAGGTGCGCCGGCCCTGCGCCAGGGCGGCGAAGTGTGAGCCGGTCGCGACCAGGCTCTTGCCGGACCCGGTCGGGGTGGACAGGATCACGTTCGACCCGGTCATCACCTCGATCAGCGCCTCCTCCTGCGCCGGGTACAGGGAGATGCCCTGCTCGCCGACCCAGCGGGCGAAGGCGTCATACAGGGCATCGGCGTCGGTGGTGGATCCCGGCAACTGCTCGGTGAGAGTCATCGCCCCCATCCTCCCGCACCGCCCCCGCCGGCAACGATTCGCCAGAAGACAGTCCCCAACCATTGGCGATGCCGTACAGCCAACCGCGGACCACTCCGCTGCGACGGTCGAACCGGCCATCTTGCCGGTAGGCGATCAGGAACGTCTCGGCCGCCAGGTCGTCGGCGAGGTCGGTGCCGAGCCGGCGGGCGACGTTGGAGAGCATCTTCGGCGTGAACCGGTTCGGCTCGCGGACCGAGGCCGCCAGCAGCAGGGCGTTGTCATCGGCAGCCGCCGGCGGTGCGGCACGGACCGTGCGTCCGCGCAGATCGACCACGGCCCGGGCGAGATCGAACTCCTCGGGCTCGCTGGACCGGGCCTGGCCGGAACGCCGCCGGACCCGTGGCAGCAGCGCCGCCGGTCGGCTTCACCCGTTCTTGCCCGATGTCCCCGCACCCCTTCGGGCGCCGGTCCCGTCGGTACGACGCGGTGGGACGCGATCAGGGTGACTTGAGGACCGCGCGGGCGGCGTCCTCGTCGACGGGCCAGACGTAGACCGACCAGCCCTCCGTGGTCCGGGCGGCCGTGGCGCGGATCTTTCGGGTGGTGAGCAGCTCGACCGCCCGGCGCGCGTCGGCATAGGTCTTCGCGGTGTGCACGTCGACGAGCAGGCCGAACGTGTCGCGGTCCGCCGGCGGATAGCTGGTCCGCCGGACCAGTGATCCGCTGTTGCCGGAGAAGGCCCAGCGCAGCAGCAGCACCATGCCTCCGATCAGGGCGATCGCGACGATCGGGAAGAGGAAGTACTGGTCGGCGAACACCCGATGATTGTCTCTCGGAAGGAAATGTGTCAGGGTGCATGGCAACCTTCGGGGTCGCCAGGGAGTCTTGAAGATCAGACAGCCACTGGGGCGCGGCCGATGCTCGGGGGCCGCTGACAGAGGGCAGGGGGTACCGACATGCTGTCACCGACTCGTAGGGCAGGCCGTCACCACCACGTCGCGCACCAGAAGCCGACCCATCACCCGTCGGACCACAAACCGTCGAACCATCAAGGTCCGGGGCCTCAGCCGGTCCCGGCCGAGAACGTCGTCCGGCTGGCCGGACTGCTCGACGTGCGCTCCGTCGGCGACGTCAGACGCGAGCTCAACGACCTGATCGACTCCTCCGACGGCGACGTCATCGTCGACCTGGCGAAGGTCGACGCGGTCGACGCGACGGGGCTCGGCCTGCTGGTGGCGACCCACCGCAGGACCCAGTCGCTCGGCCGCCAACTGGTGCTGCGACATCCGGTGCCGTCCGTCGTCCGGATCCTCGCCGTGACCCGGCTGCACCGGATCCTGCACGTGGAGCGCGTCCTTTCGATCCCCGCCTGAAGCGGAGCGCGGCCCGCTGGGCGGACTGTGACCAAAGCCGCTGGTGACACCGGTCACGAGCTGGGGACGGCCCGTGCGTGGAGTCCTACTCTCGAGTACATGACCGAGAAGGATCGCCCCTGGGTGATGCGGACGTACGCCGGCCACACGTCGGCTGCGGAGTCGAACGCGCTGTTCCGGCGCAACCTGGCCAAGGGCCAGACCGGACTGTCGGTCGCCTTCGACCTGCCCACGCAGACCGGGTACGACGCCGACCACCCGCTGGCCCGGGGCGAGGTCGGGAAGGTCGGGGTGCCGATCGCGCACCTGGGCGACGTGCGTGCGCTGTTCGACGGGATCCCCCTCGCGCAGATGAACACCTCGATGACGATCAACGCCACCGCGATGTGGCTGCTCGCGCTCTACCAGGTCGCCGCGCAGGAGCAGGGCGCGATGCCGGACGAGCTGGCCGGGACCACGCAGAACGACATCGTCAAGGAGTACCTGTCCCGCGGCACCTACGCCTTCCCGCCGGACGCCTCGCTGCGGCTCAGCACCGACCTGATCGCCTACACGGTCTCGGCCATGCCGCGCTGGAACCCGATCAACATCTGCAGCTACCACCTGCAGGAGGCCGGGGCCACCCCGGTGCAGGAGCTGGCCTTCGCGCTGTCCACGGCGATCGCCGTCCTCGACCGGGTCCGCGACGGTGGCCAGGTGCCGCCCGAGCGGTTCACCGACGTGGTGCAGCGGATCTCCTTCTTCGTGAACGCCGGCGTGCGCTTCGTCGAGGAGACCTGCAAGATGCGCGCGTTCGTCCGGCTCTGGGACGACCTCACCCTCAACCGGTACGGGGTGACCGACGCCAAGGCCCGGCGGCTGCGCTACGGCGTACAGGTGAACTCGCTCGGCCTGACCGAGGCCCAGCCGGAGAACAACGTGCAGCGGATCGTGCTGGAGATGCTCGGCGTGACGCTGTCCAAGAACGCCCGGGCCCGAGCGGTCCAGCTGCCCGCCTGGAACGAGGCGCTGGGTCTGCCGCGGCCGTGGGACCAGCAGTGGTCGCTGCGGATGCAGCAGGTGCTCGCCTACGAGTCCGACCTGCTCGAGTACGACGACATCTTCGACGGGTCGCGCGTGATCGAGGCGAAGGTGGACGAGCTGGTCGCGGGCGCACAGGCCGAGATCGACCGGGTCGAGGCGATGGGTGGTGCGGTCGCCGCGGTCGAGAGCGGCTACCTCAAGCAGGCGCTGGTCGCCTCGCACGCCGAGCGCCGACAGCGGATCGAGTCGGGTGAGCAGATCGTCGTCGGGGTCAACGCTTTCCAGAGCACCGAGCCCTCTCCTCTCACGGCGGACCTGGACGCCGCCATCCAGGCGGTCGACCCGGCCGCCGAGAGCGCCGCGGTCGAGTCCTTGGCGCGGTGGCGCGCCGAACGGGACGGCAACGCTGTCGAGACCGCGCTGGCCTCGTTGCGTGAGGCGGCCAAGGGGACCGACAACCTGATGCAGGCCACGCTGACCTGCGTGCGTGCCGGCGCTACGACGGGGGAGTGGGCCGGCGTGCTGCGCGAGGTGTTCGGCGAGTACCGCGCACCCACGGGAGTGTCCGGCTCGGTCGGGGTCTCCGGCGGTGGCGCGGCGGTGGCCGCGGTGCGGGACAAGGTGGCGGCGACGTCCAAGGAATTGGGCGGGCGGCTGCGCCTGCTGATCGGCAAGCCCGGCCTGGACGGTCACTCGAACGGTGCCGAGCAGGTCGCCGTCCGCGCCCGGGATGTCGGCTTCGAGGTGATCTACCAGGGCATCCGCCTGACCCCGGACCAGATCGTCGCGGCGGCGGTCGCCGAGGACGTGCACTGCGTCGGCCTCTCGATCCTGTCCGGCTCACACATGGAGCTGGTGCCGCAGGTGGTCCGGGGGCTCCGCGAGGCGGGCCTGGACGACGTCCCGGTCGTCGTCGGTGGCATCATCCCCGAGGCCGACGCCCGCGCCCTGCTCCGAGCCGGAGTCGCGGCCGTCTACACCCCGAAGGACTATGACCTCACCGGCATGATGGCGGACGTCGTGGAGGTCATCCGCCGCGCCCACGCTCTGCCCTGAGCCGCGATCAGTCCCACCAGTTCAGCGGAGTCCCGTCCGCGGGGTCGTACACGTTGCCGTAGTACCACTCGCCGCCCGGCGCCGCAGAGGCGAACTCGACCAGCACCTGTTCGATCGGGCCGAAGCCGGCCGCGGCCGGGACGGTGTAGACCGACAGGGAGCTCGAGCCGTCCCGCGTCCAGGCTCGGGCGTCCAGCCGGCCGCCGAGGGAGCCGATCGCCTCGGTGAGGCTGTCGCGCTCCTGGCTCGCCCCGGCGGCCGCGCTGACATGGATGGCGATGTTGCCGCCACGGGCGGTCACGCGGAACGCCCCCTCCTTGTCGACCTCGACGACGTCGCCCGCCGCCGCGCCGAGCGCCAGGCCGGGCGTGGCGTCGAGGATCCACCGGCCGCCTTTCGTGGCCCGGGCCGGCACGTCCTCGTACAGCGGACGGCTGGACAGCGCGGTCTCGACGAGCAGCCGGACGGTGCCGAGCGGACCCTCGGTACCGGACACTGCAGCCTCCTCAGTCGCCGCTGTGTCACTCACCGTACTCGACCGGCCGTCCACTGCCCCAGGGCTACCCGCGGATGGTGGCGAAGGCGCGGACAGGGAAGGTGCCGAGGCCCTCGATCCGGGGCGCGGTGGCGGTGAAGGTGGCACCGGTCGGGGGGACCTGCGCGAGGTTGGTCAGGTGCTCGACGATCCCGATCCTGGCGCCGAGCAGCAGCGTGTGGGCCGGGCGCGTCCCGTCGGTCATGTCGTCGATGTTCGCCGCGTCGATCCCGACCAGCGCTGCGCCGTTGCGGATCAGCCACTCGGCGCCGTCCCTGGTCAGGAAGTGCGCCTCCGCCACGTACTCCGGCGTACCGAAGCGCGCGTCGTCGCCTGTGTGCAGCAGCACAGCGTTGCCTCGGACGTCGTACGGCGCGAGCGTGGCGGCGTCGATGCCGAGCCTGCCGCTGTCCTCGACCCGGACCACGACGGCCGGCAGGTCGGCCGTTCGTTCGAGGTCGCAGGCGGTCAGGTCGTGGCCGTCGGGATAGCGGTGGTAGGGGCTGTCCAGGTACGTCCCGGTGTTGGCGACCATCGAGATCCGGCCGATCTCGAACTCGGTGCCGGGTGCGTAGATCTCGCGCGAGTCCTCCCGAGTGAGATGCTTGCCGAGCTCGGGGCCGGGCAGGTTGGGCAACGTGATCATGCCGTCGCGAATCACGTGGCTCAGCTCCACGTACGTCGGCCGCCCGCCGCTCGGCGTCGTGGTGGCGGCCGGACCGCTTCGGGTGCCCTTGTGCGGCGCCTCGACGATCTCCAGGTGAGACAGGTCGACCTCGCCGGCCATCAGCAGGCCGAGCGATGCCAGGAACAGCTCGGCAACTTCTGGGGCGCTCGTGTCAGCAGAGGGGACATCGACAAGGAAGCCCTGGGCCTGCAGCCCACCACCGTTCGTGAAGGTGACGGCGGCATCGAACCGGGCGCGATAGGTGCTCATGTCGGCTATCTTGACCTATTCCGGCCGGTAGGACCTGGCGTGCGTTCAGTGGTCGTCCCGCCGTCAGGAGGTAGGCGAGCGCAAATTGACGCCGCATCGGCCGTACAGAAAGACGCACGGGCGTCAGTAGGCCAAAGGCGACGGGTTCCCGGCCGCTGGACCCAGTGGCCGGAACACCGTCAGCGAGGTAGGCCGAGGGTCAGGCTCGGCAGCAGCTCGCGTAGTGCCTTGGTGAGGTGAGCGTGAAGGCTGCCGCCGTAGGAGATGCGGGTGGCTCCGAGCGCGACCAGCTCGGCGGCGGTCGGGCTCTCGATCTGCGCATGAGCGTTCAGTGGACCACCAATGGACGATACAAGCTCGGCGATGGCGTCGAGCGGAGCGAAGATCGGGTACACGCAATCCGCACCTGCCCGTCGGTAGGCCCGCCCGCGGGCGATTGCGTCCGCCAGGTCGCCGCCCCGGATGAAGCTGTCCACCCGAGCGTTGATCACCAGATCCGCGCCTGCCGCGGCACGCACGGCGCCGAGGTAGTCGGCCTGTCGCGCCGGCTCGATCAGCTCACGCGTCGCCGGGTCGGAGTCCTCCAGGTTGCAGCCCACCGCCCCGGCCTCGAGCAACCGCTCGACGAACTCTGCCGGAGGCAGGCCGTAGCCCGCCTCCATGTCCGCGGTCACCGCTACGTCGACGGCGCGGGCGATCCGGGCGACAGCGCCGAACATCTCGGCGGCAGGCGTCAGCTGGCCGTCGTCGTACCCGATCACGCGGGCGACCGCCACGCTGCTTGTGGCGACTGCGGCGTAGCCGGCCTCGGCGACGACCCGGGCGCTGACCGGGTCCCACGCGTTAGGCAGGACCAGCGGCGTGGGTCCGTGGTGCAGCGCCCGGAATGCCTCCGCGGCCATCAGCTGGGGGAGTAGTGGCCGGGGGCCAGACGGCAGGTGACGCCGACCCGGTTCCAGGCGTTGATCATGATGATCAGCCCGATCAGCTGGGCCAACTCCTTGTCGTCGAAGGCCTTGGCGGCGATGTCGTAGACGTCGTCCGGCACGTGGTCGACGCTGATCAGCGTGATCGCCTCGGTCAGTTCCAGCGCGGCCTGCTCCTGCTCACTGTAGAACGAGCGAGCTTCCCGCCAGGTGCTGGTCAGGTAGAGCCGCTGCTCGGTGTCGCCCGCGTGGCGGGCGTCGAGGGTGTGCATGTCGAGGCAGTAGGCGCAGCCGTTCAGCTGGGAGGCGCGGATCCGGACCAGGTCGGCCAGACGCCCGTCCAGCCCGGTGGCGGATTCCGCGTCCAGCGCGATGAGGGCCTTGTAGAAGTCAGGGGCGTGGGTGGCGAGCTTGACGCGTCGATTCGTAGTAGTGGTCATGCCACCAACGTTAGAGCGGATCGGCCCAGGTGTATGGTCCACTTCCATGGAGGATTCGAGGGCCAATTCCGGGGGCTCGATGGCCGGCGCCGACCTGCACCTGGACCTGGCCGGCGGCCGCGGCCGGGCCGGCCTGGTGCACGCGTTGCACGAGTCGATCCGGACCGGCCGGCTGCTGCCCGGCAGCCGGTTGCCATCCTCCCGCTCGCTGGCCAAGGACCTTGGCATCGCCCGGAACACGGTCGCGGACGCCTACGGCCAGCTGGTCGCGGAGGGCTGGCTCATCGCTCGGCAGGGCTCCGGTACGCAGGTGGCGAGCAGGGATGCGCCGGCACCCGTCGCGGCCCCGGCAGCACCGCCGGGGCCGAGGTGGCGCTACGACCTGTCGCCGGGATCGCCGGACGTGTCGACCTTCCCACGGAGTGCCTGGATCGCCGCCGGCCGCAAGGCGCTGTCCGAGGCGCCGAACGACGCCTTCGGCTATGGCGATCCGCGCGGCCGGTTGGAGTTGCGGCTGACCTTGGCCGACTACCTCGCCCGGGCTCGCGGTGTGAGGGCCGATCCGGATCGCATCGTGATCACCTCGGGCTATGTGCAGGCCCTGAGCTTGCTCGGAGAGGTACTCCGGGCGGAGGGCGCGCACACGATGGGCGTGGAGGAACTGGGGTATCGCCTTCACTGGGACGTCATCCGGTCGCGTGACCTGCGGCCCGTGCCTGTGCCGGTCGACGAGTACGGCGCCAGGACCGAGTTGTTGCCCGATCTCCTGGCTGGTGCGGCAGTACTGCTCACGCCTGCGCACCAGATGCCCAGCGGCGTACCACTCGCACCACACCGTCGTACGGCTGCTGTGGAGTGGGCGCGCGCGTCCGGGGCGGTGCTGATCGAGGACGACTACGACGGCGAGTTCCGCTATGACCGGCAGTCCGTTGGTGCCCTGCAGGCGCTCGACCCGGAGAGAGTGGCCTACACCGGTACGGCGAGCAAAAGCCTGGCTCCGGGACTACGCCTGGCGTGGATGGTGTTGCCGCGGCGACTGATGGAGCCGGTGCTCGCCGCGAAGCGCACGGCCGACCTGCACACCGCGACGCTGGACCAGTT
The DNA here is from genome assembly GCA_035759015.1 of Kribbella sp. GTDB lineage: Bacteria > Actinomycetota > Actinomycetes > Propionibacteriales > Kribbellaceae > Kribbella. The sequence goes on along the minus strand of DASTVQ010000102.1, from coordinate 49,330 downwards.
GACCCTGGCGGAGTTCATTGCCTCCGGCCACTATGACCGGCATGTCCGGCGGTGCCGGTTGCACTACCGGCGCCGCCGGGACAGGCTGGTGGAGATGCTGGCAGTACGAGCTCCCGGCGTACGGGTGGCAGGGATCGCCGCCGGGCTGCACGTGCTCCTCGACGTACCAGGTGATGCGGAGGACATGGCGGCCCGTGCCGCTCGCCAGGGTTTGCGGCTGAACACACTCGACAACTACCGGTTCAAGCCGGACCCAGCGGCCCGGCAGGCGCTGATCGTCGGCTACGGCACCCCGCCCGACCACGCCTACACCGGCGCCCTCGACTTGCTCTGCCAAGTCCTCGCGGTGTGATCAAGCGGATCTCCGGTCACAGCCTCCGGACGACCCAGGGCGTGTGACAGGAGCGCTGGTCAAGCGGCCTGTGTGATGAGGGAGAGGACCTCGTCGGCGCAGCCCCAGGAGACTGTGACGCCGGCGCCGCCGTGGCCGTAGCAGTGCACGATCAGCCGGTCGCCCGCCTGGACGCTCTCGCAGCGGATGGCGGGCCGGGCCGGGCGGAGGCCGACGCGATGGCGGATGACCTTCGCCCTGCCGAGGGCGGGCACGAGCGCGGCGGCGCGGTCCAGGATCTGCCCCGCGGTGGCCGGGTCGACTGCCAGGTCCCAGCTGTCCGGTTCGCTGGTCCCGCCGACCACCACGTCATGCTCGCGCGGGATGACGTACGTCAGGTCCTCAGGGCCGCGGTCGGCGATCAGCCACTCGGTCAGCCCAGGCTGTTCGACGTACACGACCTGGCCGCGGACCGGGGTCACCGTCGGGTCGCCCGCGGTCAGACGGGCGCCGAGGCCGGCGCAGTTGACGACGACATCGGCCATGTTCGGCAATGCGGGGAGGGCCGCCCGGGTGAGCGTCCCACCCGCCGCCTCCAACCGGTCCACCAGGTACGGCAGGTAGATCGGCATCTCCACCACCGGCGCGGTGAAGGACCACCCGTCGCGGAACCCGGCCGGCGGCGAGCCGATCCGCTCCAGGTCCGACAGCGCGGCGGCCCACCACGGGTCCGGCGCAGGCTCGACCAGGAACTCCCGGCCGTGCCGCAGTCGCACCGACGGCTGGTTCCCGGCCAGCTTCACGAGTTCGTCGTACGTCGTGCGCGACCAGGCGGCGACCCGTTCTCGCGGCGCGGACAGGTACGGGTACCAGATCGCCGCGGCGACAGCGGAGGTCGTCTCGAGCGGAAGGTCGCGCGCCAGCACGGCCACGTCGTACCCCGACTCCGCCAGCCGGACAGCGCAGCTGAGCCCGATCACGCCGGCACCCACCACGATCACGCGCATGTCCGCATTCTGTCCCGCCCGGCCTGGACCCGCTACCGGAACGGGTCGCGGCTTGACTGGCCCGATGAGTGAGATCGTGCTGATGGGAGATCCACGAGTAGCGGCCATCGAGGTGGCGGAGACGGGCGAACCCCTGGTTCCGGTGGAGGACCTGCCGCCGTCGCCGCTGAAGTCCGGCGGTGACCGGTTGTTGCTGAGGGCATCCGTCGCCGATCGGTTGAAGGATGCGGCGACGCGACCCGGAGGAGAAGGCGGGCGGCATCTTCACCGCGGCCACCAACATCTCCGCCGAGGGGCGTGCCAACCGGGCGATCCTGTCAGCCGTGATGGAGCAGGCCGGGGTCCGTGGACTACCCGACGGAGTGCTGGCACTGGTCGTACGGTGACCGCTACTGGGCACTGCGGACCGGTGCTTCCACCGCTCGCTACGGCCGAGGCCGTTGCTGCACCACCTCGACGGACGTGGCGGTGGGGGTCACGGCACTCACCTCGATCCCATTACCTGAGCTTGTCGATGAGGGCGGCCAGCTCGGCCAGCTCAGTCGCGTCCAGGTCCTGCAGGGGCGGGCGGACCGGACCGGCCGCGCGCCCGATCGCGGTCAGCCCCGCCTTCACGATCGACACGGCGTACCCCTGCATCCGGTCCCGGATGTCCAGGTACGGGAGGACGAACTCGTTGAGCTTGTGGTACACGGCGTCGCGGTCCTGGGCCTGGACGTCTCGGTAGAACCCGAGCGCGAACTCGGGCACGAAGTTGAAGATGGCCGACGAGTAGGTGCTGACCCCCAACTGCAGCAGCGGCAGCGCGAACGTCTCGGCCGTGGGCAGGCCGCCGATGTAGGTGAGGCGCTCGCCTACCCGGGCGTAGATCCGGGTCATCAGCTCGATGTTGCCCACGCCGTCCTTGAAGCCGATCAGGTTCGGGTTGCGGTCGACGAGCTCGGCGACGGAGACGTCGTTCAGGACCGCGTTCGCGCGGCTGTAGACGACCACGCCGAGCCTGGTGCTGCGGCACACCGCCGAGACATGCTCGACGAGGCCGCGCTGCCCGGCCTCGGTCAGGTACGGCGGCAACAGCAGCAGGCCGTCCGCTCCGGCAGCCTCCGCCGCCTCTGCCTGCGCGACGGCCGCGGCAGTGCCGCCCATGGCAGGGGCCAGCACGGGCACCACGCCGTCGAGCTGCGACACGGCGGCGCGCACCACGGAATCGACCTCCGCTGCAGTGAGCGAGAACCCTTCACCCGTGCCACCCGCCGCGAAGAAGCCGGCCACGTCGTACTGGCTCAGCCAGGACAGGTGCTCCCGGTACCGCGGCTCGTCGAAGCCGAGGTCCGCGGCGAAGGCGGTGACGGGGAAGGACAGCAGCCCGGTCTTGAGCTGGGCGGCAAGATCTCGGGGAGAGTACGGCGTCACGCTGACGTCCTTCACAGGTTGGGCCACGGAGCAGCCAGGTGTCTCGGGATGCCGTCAGGCTAGGAGCCGGACTGATGCGTGTCCAAGATCCGTTTTCGATGTTGCGATGCTCTCAGGGCATCGTCAGGTCGACGGCCAGGCCGGCGACAAGTCGTCGAGCAGACCGAGGACGCGGTGGAGTACCGGACTGGTCGACCCGCGACTCCAGATCGCGTGCAGTTCAACGGGCAGGCCGGAAACCTCTGCCTCGGCGGCCGATGCACTGCCGCCGTCGACGAGGTCGCAATAGCTGACCCCGGCCACGCCCAACGTGCGCGCGGAGGCTGGGACGAGGGCGACCCCGCGGCCGGCGGCCACCAGCAGCACCACAGTCAGGATCTGCTGCACCCGCTGGTCGATGCGCGGATGTGAGTTGGTGAGGAACCGCACCGTGAGGTCGTGGAAGTAGCGGGCCTCCGCGGGCGAGTAGCTGATGACGTGCTCGTTGGAGAAGTCGGCCGAGGTCAGCGCACGCCCGGCCGACGCGAGCCGGTGGCTGCTCGGGACCACGGCGCACAGCGGCTCACGGAACACGACGCGTGAGGCCAGGGCCTCGGAGTCGAACGGAGGACGGGCCAGGCCAAGGTCCAGCTCGCCACGCAGCAGCCCGTCCACCTGCGCTGGTGTGACCCGCTCGTGCAGGATCACGTCGACGCCCGGCAGGTCGTCGGACAGCCGCCGCAGCAACGGGCCCAGCGTCGCGATCGCTGAGACGGCAGTGAACCCCAGGCGCAGCGTCCCGACCGCACCCTGGTCGACCCGGCGGGCAAGGTCGCCGGCCGTGTCGGCCAGGGTCAGCAGCCGTCGAGCCTCGGTCAGGAAGGCGCGTCCGGCCTCGGTGAGCTCCACCCGCCGGTTGTCTCGCTCGAGCAGCTTGGCCCCGACGGACCGCTCGAGCTTCTGCACCTGCCGGCTGAGCGGCGGCTGGGTCATGTTGAGCCGTTCGGCCGCGCGCCCGTAGTGCAGTTCCTCGGCGACGGCGACGAAGGCCTTGACCTGATCGAACGTGAACACGATTCGCGAAAGGTATCACTCGATGCCGCGGCTGGCCTGAGCGCGCATCATCGGCCGAGCACGGGTGATCAGACGCGAAGCCGATGCCGGGAGTTCGACAAGTGCACTCGAGCCGCGGCACGGGCGCCCTCTGGGTCGGCCCGGGCGATCGCGTCGTAGATGTTCTCGTGCTCCAGGGTGACCCGGGTGAAGTGAGTGGCGTCGGCGAGGGAGTACGACGCGTCGAGGCGGGTGCGCGGCAGCATGATCATCATGGGCCCGAGTGAGCCCAGCAGTTCGGTGTAGAAACGGTTGCCGGACGCTGTCGCGACCTTGAGGTGGAAGGTGAAGTCTGCCTCCACTGCCTTGGCGGGGTTCTCACCCGCGCCCTTGAAGTCGGCCAGCGCCCTGGCGATGGCCTTCAGCTGGTGCTCCGTACGACGTCCGGCGGCGAGCCCGGCAGCCTCGACCTCGAGCCCGGTCCGGAACTCGAGCATCTCCACCACGTCGCGGTGCGAGCGGACCCGCGACGCCTCCAGGGAGAACGCGGTCGGCTCGGGCAGCGCGAGCACGAACGAGCCGCGGCCCTGGAAGGTCTCCACCAGCCCCGCGGCCTGCAGGCGGGACAGCGCCTCGCGGACTACGGTGCGGCTGACGCCGAACTCCACCACCAGTGAGCTCTCTGTCGGCAGCTTCTGGCCGGGCTCGATGTCGCCACGCAGGATCCGTTCCTTGAGGCGCTCGACCAGCTCGTGAGCCAGCCCGCGGCCGGTGTCGCGGTCCAGGGCTTCCGGCTCCCGCGGGCTGTCCCCGCCGCTCATCGGGGACCGAGTTCGACCGAGTCCACGGTCCAGGCCAGGCACTGCTCGCTGGTGGTGAACCCGAGCCCTGGGCGGTTCGGCACGATCATGCGGCCGTCGTGGGTCTCGAGCCGCTCGTTGAAGAGCGGGTCGAGCCACTCGAAGTGCTCCACCCACGGCTCCCGCGGGTACGCCGCCGCGAGGTGGAGGTGGATCTCCATGGCGAAGTGTGGCGCCAGTTGCAGGCCGTGGTGGTCCGCGAGCGCGGCGAGGCGCAGGAACGGCGTGATGCCGCCGATGCGCGGGGCATCGGGCTGGATGATGTCCGCGGCCCTCGCGTCGATCAGGCGGACGTGCTCGGTGACGCTGCTGAGCATCTCGCCCGTCGCGACGGGGGTGTCGAGGGCGGCGGCGAGCTGGGCGTGGCCTTCGGCGTCGTACGCGTCTAGCGGTTCCTCGATCCAGACCAGGTCGAACTGCTCCAGCGACCGACCGACCCGCAGAGCGGTGGGACGGTCCCACTGCTGGTTGGCGTCGACCATCAGGGGCACGTCGTCGCCGAGGTGTTCGCGGACGGCTTGGACGCGGTGCAGGTCGATCCGGGAGTCGGGCTGCCCGACCTTGAGCTTGATGCCGCCGATCCCTTCGGCCAGCGACTTCGCGGCGCGCTCCTTGACCTCCTCGATGGAGGCGTGCAGGAAGCCGCCCGAGGTGTTGTACGTGCGGACCGAGTCGCGATGCGCGCCGAGGAGTTTCGCCAGCGGGAGGCTCGCGCGCTTGGCCTTCAGGTCCCACAGGGCGATGTCGATCGCGGCGATCGCCTGGGTGGCAACGCCGGACCGGCCGACGGACGCGCCGGCCCAGAGCAGCTTGTCGTAGAGCCGCGCGATGTCCGAGGCATCCTCGCCGATCAGTTCGGCCGCGACCTCCTTGGCGTGCGCGTACTGCGCCGGTCCGCCGGCCCGCTTGGAGTAGCTGAACCCGATCCCGTGGTGGTCGTTCTCGGTCGCGATCTCGGCGAACAGGAAGACGATCTCGGTCATCGGCCCCTGCCGGCCGGTCAGCACCTTGGCATCGCTGACCGGCTGGTCGAGCGGTAGCACCACGGAGGAGAGCCGCACATGGCGGATGCGGTCGGCTCCGACGATCGTCATGCAAGGGATCATACAAATCAACAACTTGTACGACAACTTGGAACTGCCTTGAGGTGTGGTGCGCGTCCTCGGCGATAGCGCTTGACCCGGGGGCCACCGCCGTCCACGCACTCAGAAGTCATCGGCGCGCGAACCCGGTCGCCTGCGCGGTGCGCCCCACCCGGACTTACGTATGCGTGCACGGCGGCGCCCTCGCAGGCACCCCAGGGGGATCAACCGCGGGCCGGGCCGCGGCTGCGGCCCGACCCGGCTCCCAGCTGGGGAACCGCCACGGCGAACCCGCCCCAGACCGGACGAACCGGCGCAAGGCAGTCCACAGATTGCGCGGGGTGGTGGGGCAGGTTCGGACCGATCGCACCGAAACCAGGTCCGGGCCGAGCAGGTGGTGAGGGCTTACTCGACGGTGACGGACTTGGCCAGGTTGCGGGGCTTGTCGACGTCGTGGCCCAGGGCAACCGATGCGTGGTAGGCCAGCAGCTGGAGCGGGATGGTCAGCAGGATCGGGTCCAGCTCGGGCTCGTTCTTGGGAACCACGATGACGGCGGCGGCTCCGTCAGGTACGGCGACGCCGGGGTGGGTGACGACGTACAGGGGCCCGGAGCGGGCGGCGATCTCGTGCAGGGCGCCGATGTTGCGGTCCAGCAGCTCGTCGTCGGGGACGATCGCGACGGTCGGTACGTCGGGGGAGATCAGCGCCAGCGGGCCGTGCTTGAGCTCCGACGTCTGGTACGCCTCCGCGTGCCGGTAGGAGATCTCCTTGAGCTTCTGGGCGCCTTCGCGGGCCACCGGGTACCCGCGGGTGCGGCCGACGAAGAACAGGCTCTCCGCCTTCGACAGCCGCCCGGCGATCGCCGTCAGCTCGTCCTCGGTCGCCACGATCTCGGCGATCTGCGCGGGGAGCCTCTTCAGGCCGTCGATCAGGCGGCGCCCGTCGGCGGGGGAGACGTCGCGGATCCGGCCCAGGTGGATGCCGAGCATCGCGAAGGCCACGGCCATGTTCGTGAGCGCCTTCGTCGACGCGACCGACACCTCCGGCCCGGCGTGCAGGTAGACGCCGCCGTCGACCTCCCGGGCGATGCTGGAACCGACCGCGTTGACCAGGCCGATCACCCGGCCGCCCTTGCGCTTGAGCTCCTGGACGGCGACCAGCGTGTCTAGGGTCTCGCCGGACTGGCTGACCGCGATGTACAGGGTGTCTCGTTCGACCACCGGGTTGCGGTAGCGGAACTCCGAGGCCGGCTCCGCGTCGGCGGGGATCCGGGCCACCTCCTCGATGAACTGCGCGCCGAGCTGACCGGCGTAGTAGGCCGAGCCGCAGCCGAGGATCTTCACCCGGCGGATCTCCCGGGCCTCGCGGGCGTCCATGTTGAGGCCGCCCAGGTGGACGGTGTGGAAACGCTCGTCGAGGCGGCCGCGCAGCGCGCGCAGGACCGACTCTGGCTGCTCGTGGATCTCCTTGACCATGAAGTGCTCGTGCGCGCCGCGCTCGTACTCGTCGGCGGACCACTCGACGGTCTCGGCGGTCTTGGTGGTCGCCCGGGCGTCGCTGGTGAAGGTGCGGTAACCGTCGGCGCGGACCGTGGCGAGCTCCCCGTCGTCCAGGTGCACGACCTGACGGGTGTACCGGACCAGGGCGGCGGCGTCGCTGGCGACATGCATCTCGCCGTCGCCGACGCCGAGGATGATCGGGCTGCCGTTACGGGCGACGACGATCCGGTCCGGGTGGGCCAGGTCGATCACCGCGATGCCGTAGGTGCCGTCGATCCGGCGCAGCGCCTGCAGGACCTTCTCCTCCAGAGTGTCGCCCTCGGCCTGCGCGATCAGGTGGGCGAGGACCTCGGTGTCGGTCTCGGAGCGCAGCTTCACGCCGGCGTCCTCCAACGAGGCACGCAGCGCGGCGGCGTTGTCGATGATGCCGTTGTGCACGACGGCGATCTGCTCGTCGGCGCTCAGGTGCGGGTGCGCGTTGTCCTTGCTCGGGCCGCCGTGGGTGGCCCAGCGGGTGTGGCCGATGCCGAGCTTGCCGCCGAACCGCTTGGGCAGCGAGGCCTCCAGCTCCCGAACCCGGCCGGCGTCCTTGTGCACCCGCAGCTCAGTGGCTCCGAGGACGGCGATGCCGGCCGAGTCGTAGCCGCGGTACTCCAGCCTGGCGAGTCCGTCGACCAGGATGGGTGCGGCCGGCTTCGTGCCGACGTACCCGACGATTCCACACATGGTTGGTTCCTTTCGAAGAACTGGTCAGCCGTAGACGATGCGTCGCAGCTGCCGGGCGGAGAGTTCGGGGGAGCGGACCGGCCAGTGCCGCAGTTCCGCGGCGATCTGGGCGAAGATCACGTCGTTGCGGGCGCCGTAGGTCTGCAGCTCGCGATGCCGGCGGCGGACGTACTCGTCGGCGGTCTCGGTGAAGTAGGCCAGCACGTCGGCGACCACGCGACGCGCATCGTCCGGCGCCAGCCCGGTGGTGCGGCTGACCTGCTCGACGAGCTCGTCGGTGGGCCCTGCCGCATGCTGCGTCACGCGGCCAACTGTGCAGTGATTACGGGATAGATGGCAATAATCTGCCCGAAATCGGGCAGGTCATTCGGTTTGGCTGAGCTCTTGCGGTGACCGTACACGGGGGGTACGACTGTCCATTACGGACCGGCTGTTCGGGGGAGTGAGTGCCGGCCGGCCCGTGGCTTCTGGCGCGCCCGTCAACCGAGGAGGTTCCCCTGCCATGAAGCGTTCCGCCGCCGTCGCTGCGCTGGCCGCTACCGCGCTGGTAGTAGCAAGCGGACTGAGTGCCAGTGCCCGAACGCCGCAGAGTGCGGCCCCGAGCTCGACCGGTTCGTTCGCCCGGGGTGGTTCGTTCACCCTCACCGGGGAGGACGCCGGCAGTTTCGCAGTACCGAAGGACGTCGTGAAGGTCTGGTCGACCAAGCTCCCGGACGGGACCACCCAGACCCGCTACCAGCAGCTGGTCGGCACCGCGAAGGTGTTCGGCGGGCAGCTGACCGTGCTGGCCGACCAGTCCGGGAGCACCACCGCGGTCGTCGGCGCCTACTTCCCCGGCCTGCGGGCGAAGAACAGCGCCTCCGTCACCGCCGCCATGGCCCGAGACATCGCGGCCAAGCGGGTGGGCAGCGAGGGCAGCTGGTCGTCGGGGCTGAAGATCGATCCCCGCGACGGGCGGCTGTTCCACCAGGTCGTCAATCAGCGGTTCGACCACCGGTGGGTGCAGTGGATCGACGCCTCCTCCGGTGCGGTCCAGAAGCAGTACGACGCGATCGCCCACGGCGACGGCGTCGGGGTGAAGGGCGACACCAAGACGCTCGACACGGTCCAGCAGGGCGGCACCTTCCTGCTCCAGACCGCCGACGGCCGGCAGAAGACCTATGACGCGATGAACCGGACGGCGCTGCCCGGCACCTTGATGACCGACGCCGACGACCACTGGGACCTGGTCCGCACCATCACCCGGTCGCCGAGCCAGTCCGCCGGTGTGGACGCGCACTACTACGCGGGAGTCGTCGACGACTTCTACGGCGACACCTTCGGGCGCGACAGCATCGACGACAACGGCATGACCATCGTGTCCTCGGTGCACTTCTCGAACCGCTACTGCAACGCGTTCTGGAACGGCGTTCAGATGGCGTACGGCGATGGCGACGGCCGGACCTGCCTGCCCCTGTCGGGCGGCCTGGACGTGGACGGGCACGAGCTCACCCACGGTGTCACGCAGTACACGTCGAACCTGATCTACGAGAACGAGTCCGGCGCGCTGAACGAGTCGTTCAGCGACATGATGGGCAACACCATCGAGTTCTACGCCGACCAGCACGGTCTGGACCCCTCGGGGTCGCCGGACTGGCTGATCGGAGAGGACGTGATCCCGACGCGTGGGTTCCGCAACATGGGCGACCCGCAGGAGGACAGCGACCCCGACCACTACAGCGAGCTGCTGACGGGTACGACCGACAACGGGTTCGTGCACTCCAACAGCGGGATCTCGAACCACGCCTACTACCTGGCCGTCAACGGTGGCACCAACGCCGGTTGCGACGCGGTCGGCTCCAACGGGCACACGCACACCGCGGACTGCGACGTCACGGTGACCGCGGTCGGCCTGGCGCGCGCGGAGCAGATCTTCTACGCCGGCTTCACCAGCCTGCCGGAGTACGCGAACATGTGCGACGCCCGCAACGCCACGGTGGCGGTCGCCGGGAAGAGCTCGAAGAACATCAGCGCCGCCTGGGCGGCTGTCGGCGTGCACGACGGCTGTACCCCGGGCACCCCGCCGCCTCCGCCGTGCGTCGGTGACCCGGACGCGCAGATCCCGTTCGAGTCGCCGCACCCGTACGGCAACAACGGCGACTGCACCTGGACGTACAACAACGGCACCGGCGGGTTCGCGTTCCACTTCAGCCTGCTCGACACCGAGAAGGACTTCGACTACGTCATCGTGACCGACGGGAACGGGACCGAGCTGGCTCGCTACACGGGTCTGTACCGGCGTGGCGCGACGTCACCGTGCATCACGACCCCGACGGGCTCTGTGCGGTTGACGAGTGACGGCGGTGTCGTCGCCCAGGGCTTCATCGTCGACGCGGTGGTGGCCTGCTGAGATCGAGACCGGCCGGTTGCAGCGAGCTGCAGCCGGCCGGACTCAGAACAGGCGCAGGACGTCCGACTCCATGCCCCGGAGCAGGTCGTAGTCGACGGTGACGCACTCCAGCCCGCGGTCGGCGGCGAGCACCTTCGCCTGCGGCTTGATCAGCTGGGCGGCGAAGATACCGCGTACCGGTGCGAGCATCGGGTCGCGGTTCAGCAGCTCGACGTACCGGGTGAGCTGCTCCACGCCGTCGATCTCGCCGCGCCGCTTGATCTCGACCGCGACATGCTTGCCGTCGGCATCTCGGCAGAGCAGGTCGACCGGCCCGATCGCCGTCGGGTACTCCCGCCGGACCAGCGTCCAGCCCTCGCCGAAGGTGTGCACGTGCTCGGCCAGCAGCTCCTGCAGGTGCGCCTCGACGCCGTCCTTGATCAGCCCTGGGTCCATGCCCAGCTCATGGGCGGTGTCGCTGAGGACCTCCTCCAGAAAGATGCGCAGCTCCTCGCCGGCCTTGTTCACCACGCGCCACAGGCCTTCTTCCTCGGTCAAGGTGCACGGCGGCGACATCCAGTTCAGCGGCTTGTACGAGCCGCCGTCGGCATGGATGAGCACCGAGCCGTCCGCCTTCACCATCAGCAGCCGCGGTGCCATCGGCAGATGGGCGGTCAGCCGGCCGGAGTAATCCACAGAGCATCGAGCAATCACCAAGCGCACGACAATGCACCGTAGTCCACGCCACCGACACGATCGATGGCGCCGTGCCAGGGGCTGGTGAGACGCTGATGCCATGAAGCCGGAGATCAGCCTCCAGGCACGACAGCGGTACGAGGCAGTGGCCGACGGGCTTGCCGGGGCCGGAGTGACCCAGGGCAGTATGTTCGGCATGCCTTGCCTGAAGGTGGAGCGCAAGATGCTGGCCGGTCTCTATGGCGACGCGATGACGTTCAAGCTGCCGCCCGGTCCGCTGAGCGTGGCCCTGGCGCTGGAGGGCGCAGCGCACTTCGACCCCGGGATGGGCCGGCCGATGAAGGAATGGGTGGTGGTTCCGCTCCAGCACGCCGCGGCCTGGCCCGGTCTTGCCGAGCAAGCCCTGGAGTATGTCCGCCCATGAACCTGATGTGCCCTGCCCGGCTCATCCTGCTGCCGGCCGGGTCGCCTGCGACTCTGGCCGGGCACCGGATCGCGATGGTCTACGCGAGCCCGTCTGCCGAGGGCGCTGCCGCGTTGCTGGGCGACCGCCTCGGCGCGCGCGTCAGCGTCGTACCTGAGTTCCGGGAGGTGGCGGGGGAGTCGGACGACGATGCGGTACGGCGGTCTGAGGCGGCGTTGAGCGGAATCGCCGACCTGCACCGCGGTGAGACTGTCGTGGTGGTCGCGCCTGGGTTGTCGCTCGGCCTGCCGCTCGGGTCGGGCGTCGTCGAGCTGGAGCACGACGGCTATGGCTGGACGGTGGTCCCGGATTCGAATGCGGTGACGCTGGCGGCCTACGAACAGGCGGCCGAGCGCTTCCGGGCGACGATCCCGAGCGAACCGGGACAGGTCCTGCTCGACCAGTTCGACCTCATCGACACCCGGTTGCACCCGGGTGCCACCGTCCTGGAGCTGGGCAGCGGCACCGGCCGTGATGCCCTGGAGCTCGAGCGTCGGGGCTATCGCGTGCGGCGGACCGATGCCGCGGAATCGTTCGTGGAGATGATGCGGTCGGACGGTCATCACGCGGACCGGCTGAATGCGCTGACCGACGAGTTCGGCGGCCCGTACGACCTGGTCTTCGCGGACGCCGTCCTGCTGCACTTCGACCGGGACCAGCTTGCGGCGGTACTTCGCAAGGCGGCGCGCGCGAGCGGGCTGCTCGCCTTCAGCCTGCGCGAGGGCGAGGGGGCGGAGTGGTCCACGCGCCACCTCGACCTGCCCCGCCACTTCACGATGTGGCAGGAGCCGGAGCTGCGCAGGCTGCTGACCGACTGCGGCTGGACGATCGCGTCGCTGGCCCGGGGATCGACACCGGTCGGAGGCTGGTTCTACGTCCTGGCCGAGCGTACGACGCCGCCACGGCATGACGGGGTGACCGATCGAACAATGTGAGGTGAGGCTCATCGCAGGCCCACCGCATGTCCAGACCACTGCACAACTGGCACACTTCGAGCCATGGCGCGCGAACTTCAGACAGTAGGTGTGGTCGGTCTCGGCACGATGGGTGCCGGTATCGCGGAGGTGTTCGCCCGGCACGGGTTGCGGGTCGTCGGTGTCGAGCGCGATGACGAAGGGGTCGCGCGCGGGCGCGGGCACATCGAGCACTCGACCGACCGGGCGGTGAAGCGGGGAAAGCTGTCGCCGGAGGACCAGCAGGCGATGTTCGACCGGGTCACCTTCGCCACCACGCTGGAGGCGCTGGCCGACTGCGACCTGGTGATCGAGGCCGTCGTCGAGCATCTCGACCTCAAGCGCGAGATCTTCTCGGCGCTGGACAAGATCGTCCGCGAGGACGCGATCCTGGCCACCAACACCTCGTCCCTGTCGGTCACCGAGATCTCCGTCGCCACCGAGCGGCCGCGCCGGGTGGTCGGCATGCACTTCTTCAACCCGGCGCCGGTGCAGGAGTTCGTCGAGGTGATCAAGACGGTCGTCACCGAGCCCGACGTGGTGGAAGACGTGCTCGCCCTGGCCCGGCGGCTGGACAAGGTCCCGGTGGTCGCCGCCGACCGGGCCGGCTTCATCGCGAACGCCCTGTTGTTCGGCTACCTGAACCACGCCGTCGCGATGTTCGAGTCGCACTACGCGACCCGCGAGGACCTGGACGCGGCGATGCGGCTCGGCTGCGGGTACCCGATGGGCCCGCTGGCGCTGCTGGACCTGATCGGCCTGGACACGGCGTACGAGATCCTCGACACGATGTACAAGCAGGGCCGCAACCGGCTGCACGCGCCGGCCCCGATCCTCAAGCAGATGGTCACGGCCGGGCTGCTCGGCCGCAAGTCCGGGCGCGGGTTCTACACCTACGAGGCCCCGGACTCGCCGGTCGTCGTGGACGACGAGCTGACTCCCACCGCGGACAAGGTCGGTGACGGCGGCCGGCCGGTCAAGCAGGTGGGCGTGGTCGGCTCCGGCACGATGGCCGTCGGCATCATCGAGGTGTGCGCCAAGGCCGGGTACGACGTGCTGTACGTGGCGCGCGGGTCGGAGAAGGTCGGCCGGGTCCGGGCGGCGCTGGAACGGTCGCTGGAGAAGGGCGTCCAGCGCGGAAAGCTCTCGGCCGAGGAACGCGACGCGGCACTGGGCCGGATCACCGGCTCGGCCAGGCTCGACGACCTCGCCACGGCCGACCTCGTGATCGAGGCGGTGGTCGAGGAGCTCAGCGTGAAGCAGGCGCTGTTCGAGACGTTCGACGAGATCTGCAAGCCGGGCGCGGTGCTCGCCACGACCACGTCCAGCCTGCCGGTGATCGACCTGGCGATGGCGACGAAGCGGCCCGCGGACGTGGTCGGCCTGCACTTCTTCAACCCGGCTCCGGTGATGAAGCTGGTCGAGGTGGTCAGCACCGTCAGCACGTCGCCGGAGGTCGCCGACACCGCCGCGGCGCTGGCTGTTGCCGCCGGCAAGCACCCCGTACGCTGCGGCGATCGCGCCGGCTTCATCGTCAACGCACTGCTGTTCCCGTACCTGAACGACTCGGTCCGGATGCTCGAGGCCCACTACGCGGGCGTGGATGAGATCGATGCGGCGATGAAGCTGGGCTGCCGGTTGCCGATGGGCCCGTTCGAGCTGCTCGACGTGGTCGGCCTGGACGTGGCACTGGCGATCCAGCGGACGCTCTACCTGGAGTTCCGCGAGCCCGGGTTCGCCCCCGCTCCACTCCTGGAGCATCTCGTCACCGCCGGCTACCTGGGCCGCAAAACCTCCCGCGGCTTCCGCGACTACACCCCCGCCTGACCCGCTCCTGCGTCCGTCGCCCTCCCTGACCGACCCGTCCCCCAGACCGGTGGAAAGTCCGGCTCTCCGGCTGCTGCCATGGGTGATGTCGGGTAGCCGGCGGTCACGCGTCGATGGCGCCGCGCAGTGCGCCGCGGTCGGCGAGGTCTTCGGCCAAGAACTCGCGGAGCAGGTCCACCGCTTGCACGACCTTCTGGCTGCGCATCGAGTAGAAGACGTTGGTGCCGACTCGGCGGGCAGACACCACGCCGCGCTCCCGCAGTACGGCCAGGTGCTGGCTCGCATTGGACTGGCTGAAGCCGAGAGCGTCGCAGAGATCGCCGACGCTGAGCTCACGATCGCGCAGCTCGTTGATGATCAGGAGGCGCTTGGGGTCGGCGATGGCCTTGCAGACGCGGGCATGAAGCTCCTGCAGCTGTGCTGCGATGTCCTGATCCATGACCCTCCCATGCCGAAGCCGAGAGCTTCGAGTGTAGTCCCGCCGACAGCCGGCTCATCATGTCTTGACGGCGAGCAGCGCGACTGCCGACACCGACAGGGTGACTACGCCCACCGTCACGAGCCGCACGCTGACAAGCCCGAGTGGCGACTCGCCGTCCTCCACACGCCGCACCGTCCGCGTGTATCGCCGGTCGCCGGCGCCGAGCAGCACCACGGCGGCCACCAACCCGACGACTCCCGGCGCGGAGGCCACGAGGCTCCGGTCGGCGACGTGCAGGAGCAGGCCCGAGACACCGGCCACCCCGAGCGCCGTGCGCTGCCACGCCATCGCGGTGCGCTCGGCTTGGAGGCCGATGTCGATGGCCGGCTCCGCCCGCCTGCGATACCCGAACAGGCGGCCCCTGAGCGTCATCGGGGCCCGCTCACGAGGTGACCAGGTCGACGATGGTCAGGACGAGCGCCGCCAAAGCCGCCAGCGACAGGACGCCCGCGACCAGCCTCGGGACCGGCGAGTGAGGCAAGCGCTCGCCCAGGCGCATCGCCCGCTCGTTGTGCTCCCAGTGGGCGTACGACCCGGCCGCCAGCACGCCGCCCAGGCTGATCAGGACGAAGCCGAGCGCATGACGCATCACCGGCAGCCCGGGTATCAGTTGGACCACCGCGACTCCCGCGGCCATCAAGGCCAGCGCCGTCCTGATCCACGCCAGGAAGGTCCGCTCGTTGGCCAGGGTGAACCGGTAGTCCGGTGGTTCGCCGACCTCGTCGAGAGGGAGGCGCGAGCGGCGGGTCGACGTCTCGTCGGTCATCTGCGTCAGCTCAACGTGGTGGCAGCGGCGCACTGGTTACGTCCGACGTCGAGGACGTCGAGCTCGTCCCCGGGCGGAACCAGCCTGCCCGCATTCACCAGCCGGATCGTGTCGTAGGCCTCGGGCGCCGACGGCAGCGAGCCGACGATCTCCGCCACGAACCGCTCCATCGCCCGCTCGTTCAGCAGCGTCGCCGTGAAGACGTCCTCGATGGTGGTGACGACCAGTCCCTCGGCGTTGATCTCCTCGCTGCTCGACCAGTGCGCGGGTGCGATGACGGTCTGCGGGTCGAGGGGGCGCAGCCGCTCGTGCACACTGCGGAAGAGGTCGCGGGCCAGCTCCTCGGCCTGACCGGTCAGGTCGGGCCGGCCAAGTCCTCGTACGAAGACCGTGTCCCCGACGATCAGCAGCCTGTCGCTCACCAGGAGCGCCGTCGTGCCCGGCGTGTGCCCGGGCAGGTGCATCGTCATCGCCCGCACGACGGCAGAGCCGAGGTCCAGCAGGTCGCCGTCCTGCAACGGCCGGTTGGGGAACGGGACGACGCCGCCTGCGTCCTCCGGCGGCAGGTGGTACTCCGCGCCGAGCTCGGCCGCCAGCGCCGGGCCTCCGCTGATGTGGTCGGCGTGCACATGGGTGTCGACGACGTGCGTGACCGTCATGTCATGGTCGGCGGCGAGGTCGAGGTACGCCGTCGGGTACCGGGTCGGGTCGACGATGACGCAGTTGCCGCCGGGTACGCCGACGATGTACGACAGGCAGGCCTTGGCCGGCCGCTGGAACTGCCACGCGCGGACCTCACCGGGCAGCCCGGTGATCTCGATCGGGACCAGCAACCGGGCCCACGCGTCGGTGCCACCCTCCAGCGAGCGGGTCCGTACACCGAGGCCCGCGAACTCCTCGGCGACGAGCTCGGACCCGTTGCCCTGTCCGCACACGACAACCGCCCCTGCGGCCGTGCGCGCCGCATGGTCCTCGAGCTCCTCCATCACGCGCCAGATCGGGACATGGCGGGTCGGAACCGGTCGGGGCCCCTCGACCCTGGCGGCCTCGAACTCGTCGGCGTTGCGGACGTCGAGGATCTCGGGCACCGTCCCGGCGGCGATCTCCCGGAAGAGATCGGCCGGGGTGATCGTCATGGTCATCTGGCCTCCGATGTTGGTGTCGAGCAAGCCTTGCTACATGCGCATATATGAATGTAGTGTCCCGGATCACAGATAGCAATGCGTCCTCGGCACACTTCGAAAGGCGCGGCAGATGTCGGACAGCATGGGCGAACCCGCCCCCGAGAGCATGACGATCATCGCCTGGAGCGGTGACCTGGACCGGATGTGGCCGACCCTCATCCTGAGCTCCACCGGTGCGGCGTACGGGATGGACACGACCGTCTTCTTCACCTTCTGGGGCCTGTTCACGCTGGTCCGCGACGACATCCGGATCACCGGCGACAACGCGATGACCAAGATGCTGTCCGGCGTGAACCGGCCCGGCATCGGCCGGATGAAGCTGTCGAAGCTCAACATGGCCGGAGCCGGCCCGTGGATGATGCGGAAGCTGGCCGCCGATCAGAAGATCGCCGATCCCGGCGAGCTCGTCGGCATGTGCATCGACCTCGGCGTGAAGCTCTGGCCCTGTGAGATGACCATGGACCTCCTCGGCCTGCGTCACGACCAGCTGATCGACGGCGTCGGTGAACCCGTGGGCGCCGCCACCGCGCTCTCCGCGATGAGCAGGTCGCAGATCAACCTCTTCATCTGAACCGGCCGTCTTCCGCCGACACCACCAGGAGCCGATCATGGACTACCAGGTCGATCTGACCATCGACGCCAAGGGAAAGAAGTGCCCGATGCCGGTGCTGCTCAGCTCAAAGGGGATGAGGCAGCTGTCACCGGGGCAGATCATGCTCGTCGAGGCGACCGACGGCGGGTCGAGGAGCGACATCCCTTCCTGGGCGAAGGACACCGGCAACGAGTTGCTGGAGGCAACCAGCGACGACGGGGTCTACCGCTACGTGATCCGGAAGAAGTGAGCGGGCGTGCGCTACGGGTTCGCCATCGACCAACGCACCTGCATCGGCTGCCATGCCTGCACGGTCGCCTGCAAGACGGAGAACGACGTCCCCGTCGGCCAGTTCCGTACCTGGGTGAAGTACGTCGACAGCGGCGAGTTCCCCGACACCACCCGCTCGTTCGGGGTGATGCGCTGCAACCATTGCACCGATGCGCCCTGCGTCAAGATCTGCCCGACCCAGGCCCTCTTCAAGCGCGAGGACGGCATCGTCGACTTCGACTCCGACCGATGCATCGGCTGCAAGAGCTGCATGCAGGCCTGTCCCTACGATGCGATCTACATCGACGCCGACGACCACACCGCCGCCAAGTGCAACCTGTGCGCGCACCGCGTCGACAACGACCTCGAGCCCGCCTGTGTCGTCGTCTGCCCGACCCACTCCATCTGGGTCGGCGACCTCGACGACGCCGGCAGCGGCATCGCGAAGCTGGTCAGCACCCACGAGACGGCCGTGCGCGCGCCCGAGCAGAACACCGGACCCAACGTCTTCTACCTGGGCGCCGACCGGGCCGTGCTGGATCCGCTGGCGGCGCCGGTCGACGACACCTACATCTGGGCTCAGCCCGACGCGCAACGTCTCGCCACCGCCGGTGACCTGCCGGGCGATCCGACCACCGATGCCCGGACGACGCTGAACACCGCACATCCAAGACCGTGGGGCTGGCGGGTGACCACCTACCTGTGGACCAAGTCCGTCGGTGCCGGGACTCTGGCCGTCGCCGCGGCCGCGTGGCTCCTGGGGTACGACGTCGGAGTGTCGGCGCCTGTGGTCGCCCTCGTCATGGCGACGCTCACCGGGGTTCTGCTGGTGTGGGACCTCAAGCGGCCTGAGCGGTTCCTCTACATCTTCTTGAAGTCCAACTGGACGTCGTGGCTGGTGTGGGGCGCCTATGCGCTTGGCGCCTTCTCCGGAGTGGCCGCGCTCTGGATCGCCGCATGGTGGTTCGACCTCGACGGCGCGGTCGACGTACTGGCCTGGCTGGCCATTCCAGCGGCGGCCCTCACCGCGGGCTACACCGCCTTCCTCTTCGGCCAGGCCGAGGGCCGCGATCTGTGGCAGTCGCCGGTCCTGTTCTGGCACCTGTTGGTGCAGGCTGCGATGGCAGGGAGCGGCGCGTTGCTGGTGGTCGCTGCCTTCGCCGACTTGCCGGGGGAGACCCTTGCCTTCCTGTTCAGGACGTTCGTCGTGGCGACGGCGCTGCACCTGCTCATGCTGGTGCTGGAGTTCATCGGCAGGCACGCGAGTCGGCAGGCCCATGTCGCCGCACACGTCATGACCCGAGGCCGCTACGCCCGGCTGTTCTGGCTCGGCGGCGTTGTGCCGGCGGCCGTCGCCGGAGTCGTGGCGGCCTTCGGCTGGGATGGGGCCCTGGTGGTCGGACTGATGGTCGTGGTGGGTCTGCTGGTCCAGGCTGCGCTGCTGGCCTACGAGACCGCGTTCATCCGGGCCGGCCAGGACATCCCACTGTCATGACGGGAGCGGCCATGACCGGATCACCTGCCGTACCGCAGCGACCGAGAAGGGACGTGCCATGACGGCCGAGATGGAGCGGGAAAAGGCCCGGCAGCAGTTGCCGGGCGAGCGTACGCACGAGCGGCTGCGGAACTTCCCGCCGGTCGAGGACTGGGACCACCACGTCGAGTACGACTCGCGGGCGCACCCGCGGAAGGTCCCGCACGAGTACATGCTCGTCCCGACGACCTGCTTCAACTGCGAGTCCGCCTGCGGCCTGCTGGCGTACGTGGACAAGGCGGACCTGTCGATCAAGAAGCTGGAGGGGAATCCGGCCCACCCCGGCTCTCGTGGTCGCAACTGCGCGAAGGGTCCCGCCACGGTCAACCAGCTGAACGACCCCGAGCGCATCCTGTTCCCCCTCAAGCGTGCCGGGGAGCGCGGCAGTGGCAAGTGGCAGCAGGTCAGCTGGGACGACGCCCTGGACGACATCGCCTCGCGGATCCGGCAGGCCATCGTGGAGGACCGGCGCGACGAGGTCGTCTACCACGTCGGACGACCCGGCGAGGACGGCTTCGCCGAACGCTTCCTGCTCGCCTGGGGAGTCGACGGCCACAACAGCCACACCAACATCTGCTCTGCCGGAGCAAGGCTCGGCTACTCGCTGTGGGGCGGCTATGACCGGCCATCGCCCGACTATGCCAACGCCAGGGTGATCCTGCTGATCTCCAGCCACCTGGAGGCGGGCCACTACTTCAACCCACACGCACAGCGGATCCTCGAGGGCAAGGTCGAGGGTGGTGCGAAGGTCGTGGTCATCGACCCGAGACTGTCGAACACCGCGTCGCACGCCGATCTGTGGATCGCGCCCTGGCCCGGGAGCGAGGCGGCCATGCTGCTCGCCGTCGCGTCGTACCTGCTGCGCACCGGACAGGTCGACCGGGACTTCATCAGGCGATGGGTCAATTGGCCGACATACCTGCGTCACCTGCATCCCGACGTCCCCGAGGATGACTTCGACGGCTTCATGGACCACCTCACGGCCGACTATGCGAAGTACACGTTCGCCTTCGCCGCGCAGGAGGCGCAGGTGCCCGAGGAGCAGATCGCCGAGCTCGCCCGGATCGTCGCGACCGCCGGTACCGCCCTGTCGGCTCACGTCTGGCGCGCAGCCACCGCGGGGAACCTGGGCGGCTGGCAGGTCTCGCGGGCCCTGTTCTTCCTCAATGTGCTCACCGGCAGCGTGGGCACCAAAGGCGGTACCAGTCCGAACGGCTGGGACAAGTTCATCCCGCACGGACCGACGATGCCGCAAGGCCACGACCGCTGGAACGAGCTGCTGTGGCCCGCGGAGTTCCCGATGTCGACGAACGAGATGTCGATCCTGCTCCCTCACCTGCTCAAGGACGGCCGCGGAAAGCTGTCGATGTACTTCAGCCGGGTCTACAACCCGGTTTGGACCAACCCCGACGGCTTCAGCTGGCTGGAGGCACTGACTGACGAGTCGTTGGTCGGCTGCCACGTCGCGCTCACTCCCACCTGGTCCGAGACCGCAGCCTTCGCCGACTACGTGCTGCCAATGGGGCACAGCGCCGAGCGGCACGACACCCACTCGTACGAGCAGTACGCCGGTAAGTGGCTCGGCTTCCGCCAGCCGGTTCGCCGGGTCGCCATGGAGAAGCTCGGCCGCCCGGTCTCGGACACCCGTGAGGCGAATCCGGGCGAGGTCTGGGAGGAGAACGAGTTCTGGTTCGAGCTGTCGTGGCGCATCGACCCGGACGGCTCGCTCGGCATCCGCAAGTACTTCGAGTCGCCGTACCGGCCCGGTGAGAAGGTCACGGTCGACGAGTACTACCGGTGGATATTCGAGAACCAGGTCCCAGGCCTGCCCGAGGCGGCAAAGGAGCAAGAGCTCACGCCGCTCGGCTACATGCGCAAGTACGGAGCCTTCGAGGTGTCGAAGGACACCTACCGGCTCGACGAACGCCCGCTCACCGACGCCGAGCTGGATGGTGCCACGCCGGACGAGACGGGCGTGCTCCGCAAACCCGTGACGCTGGACTCCACGCCCCCGTTGGTCGGCGAGGCAGGCTCCGTCGGCGTGGTCCACTCCGACGGTACGTCGACGTTCGGCTGGCTCACGCCGTCGCGGCGGCTGGAGCTGTTCAGCGACACGATGGTGGACTTCGGCTGGGAGGAGCACGCGGCGCCGGGGTACATCGAGTCGCACGTGAGCTACCGGTCGATCGACCGCGGCAAAGCGGAGATGGTGCTGATCCCGACCTTCCGACTGCCGACCCTCGTGCACACCCGCTCGGGCAATGCGAAGTTCCTCAACGAGATCAGCAACACCCACCCGCTCTGGATGAACGCGTCCGACGCGGAGAGGTTCGAGGTCGCGACAGGTGACCTCGTACGGGTCAGCACCGAGATCGGCCACTTCGTCGCACGTGCCTGGGCGACGCAGGCGATCCGGCCGGGCGTCATCGCACTGTCGCACCACATGGGCCGCTGGCGTACCACCGAGAACGCCGGCTCCCGCTGGGTGATGGGATTGGTTGACGTGAGCAACGACGGCGACGGTGTCTGGCGGCTGCGCTACAAGGAGGGCGTGCGGCCCTTCAAGAGCGACGATCCCGACAGCGAGCGGATCGATTGGGACGACCCCGGCGTGCACCAGAACCTGACCTTCGCCGTGCACCCTGACCCCTTGTCCGGCATGCACTGCTGGCACCAGAAGGTACGGCTGGAGCGGGCCAAGGAGGGCGACCAGTACGGCGACGTGGTGGTCGACACCAAGCGCTCACGAGCGGTCTACCAGGAATGGATGGCCCATACCCGCCCGGGTCCGAGCCGGTCGGGACTGCGGCGACCGGAGTTCCTGATGCGGCCCGTCAAGCCGCGGCGGAGCGCCTTCCGGGCTCCGGCCGCCGACCGGGACGGAGAAGGCGCATGACGCTCTTGTCCAGGAGGCGGCCGGCGGCCGAGGTCGAGCTGGCCGCGGTGCAGGCAGCGCTGGCGACCGTCGAGGATCCCGAGCTGCACCTACCACTGCGCGAGGCCGGGATGCTCGGCGATGTCCAAGCGAACCGTCAAGGCGTGGTTCGGGTGACGGTCCGGTTGACCACGCCGACCTGTCCGTTGAAGGACCGGCTCACCGTGGACATCAGGGCCGCGGTCATGAGTGTCTCGGAGGTGACCGGGGTCGAGGTCGGGTTCGAGGCGATGACCGAGGCCGAACGGCTCCGGCTCGCGACGCGGCTGCGGGGGTCGCGACCGGAGGGCGGCCACGCGTTCGGGTCCGGTTCCTCGACGCGGGTCTATGCCGTGGCGAGCGGGAAGGGCGGCGTCGGCAAGTCCTCGTTGACGGCGAACCTCGCGGTCGCGCTCGCCCAGGACGGCAAGCGAGTCGGTGTGCTGGACGCGGACGTCTGGGGCTGGTCGATCCCGCAGCTGTTCGGCGTCCGGCGCGCCCCGGTCGCGCTGAAGGGCCTGATGCTGCCGGTCGAGGCGTACGGCGTGGCGCTGATGTCGGTGGGCTTCTTCGTCGACGGGGACGAGCCGGTCGTCTGGCGGGGTCCGATGCTGCACAAGGCGATCGAGCAGTTCCTCGGTGACGTGCACTGGGGTGACCTCGATGTGCTGCTGATCGACCTGCCGCCCGGAACCGGTGACGTCACGATCTCGCTGCTGGAACTCGTACCCGATGCCGCGCTGATCGCCGTGACGACGCCGCAAGTCGCCGCGCAGCAGGTGGCGGCGCGGGTCGGCCGGATGGCGCGCGATGCCAGGATGCCGGTGGCAGGTGTCGTGGAGAACATGTCGACGCTCGTGTGCCGGTCGTGCTCCGAGGCGACACCGCTCTTCGGCTCCGGTGGCGGCTCACGACTGGCCGAGGCGATCTCGGCGCCGCTGCTGGGGCAGGTACCACTGGATCTGGCGCTGCGCGAGTCCGGCGACGCGGGCGTGCCCGCGATCCTGGCTGCACCGCAGGCGGCCTCGGTGGCGGAGATCCGCCGGGTGGCGGCGGCACTGCCTGTGGTCAGGCGAAGCCTGGTAGGGCGGCCGCTCCCGCTGTCCGTCGTCTGACCCTCTACACGTCATGGTCGAGTCCCGGATCGCGTGCTTCCACGGATCTCAAAGGGGGAGTTTGAAGCCGGTGTGGGTAGGGGTGAAGCCCAGCGAGGCGTAGAAGCGGTGGGCGTCGGCGCGGCGCTTGTTGCTCGTCAGCTGGATCAGGCCGCAGCCGCGATCGCGGGCCCGGTCGATGGCCTGCTCCATCAGGTGTCGGCCGAGGCCGGTGCCGCGGCGGTCGGCGCGGATACGGACGGCTTCCAGCAGTGCCCGCTCGCGCCCCCGCTGTCCAAGACCGGGGATGTAGGTGACCTGCAGGCAGCCGACGACCTCGCCGTCGTCCAGCACCAGCAGCTCGTTGCGGGGATCGGCCTCGATGGACTCGAAGGCGGACTCGTACGCCGCGCCGACGGTCATCCTCGCCGGATCGATCACCTCGTCCTCGTCGGCCAGCAGCGCGAGGATGGCCGGCAGGTCCTCCCGGGTGGCGAGGCGGAACCGTCTCATCGGGCGGAGAGGTACGTGAGCACGGCCATCACCCGGCGGTTGTCGTCCTCCGACGGGGGCAGGTCCAGCTTGGCGAAGATGTTGTTCGTGTGCTTGCTGACCGCCTTCTCCGTGACGAAGAGCGCGGCGGCGATCGCCGCGTTGGAACGGCCCTCGGCCATCAGCCCGAGCACCTCCGACTCCCGTGGCGTGAGCCTGCTGATCGGCTCGTTCCGGGTGTTGCGGGCGAGGAGCTGGCCGATCACGTCCGGGTCCATCGCGGTGCCGCCGCCCGCGACCCGGCGGACCGAGTCGAGGAAGTCCGCCACGTTCGACACCCGGTCCTTGAGCAGGTAGCCGACAGCGCCACCGCCGCCCGTGAGCAACTCTCGCGCGTACAACTGCTCGACGTACTGGGAGAGCACGAGAATCGGCAGGCCGGGGATCTTGCTGCGGGCCTCGATCGCGGCCTTCAGGCCCTCGTCGGTGAACGTCGGCGGCAGCCGTACGTCGACAACGGCCACGTCCGGCCGGTGCTCGACGAGCGCAGGGACCAGGCGTGGGCCGTTGTCGACGGCTTCCACGACGTCGAAGTCGTGGGCTTGCAGCAATCGGATCAGGCCGTCCCGGAGGAGGGCGTGATCCTCAGCGATGACGACTCGCAAGGCAGCTCCATGATCACGGTGGTCGGCCCGCCGGTCGGGCTGGCCACCGTCAACGTACCGTCGAAGGCGGCCAGCCGTCGCTCCACTCCGTGCAGGCCGCCACCGGGCCGCACCGAGGCACCGCCGACACCGTCGTCGCCGACCAGGATGTGCAGCCGCTCGTGCTCGTGGGTGAGCTGGATCCAGGCCGTGGTCGCCGCCGAGTGCTTGACGATGTTGGCCAGCGCTTCGGCGATCGCGAAGTACGCGGCCGACTCGACCGGCGCCGGCGGCCGGCCCGGCAGGTCGATGCTCACGTCCACCTTGAACGGGCAGCTCAGCGCCAGCGCCTTGACCGCCCCCTCCAGCCCGCGGTCGGCGAGGACCGGCGGGTGGATGCCGCGGACCAGGTCGCGCAGCTCCGCCAGCGCCTGGCCGGCGGACTGCCGGGCCTCGGTGAGCAGCGCCTGGGCCTGGTCCGGGTCGCGCTCGACCATCTCCTCGGCCATGCCGAGGTTCATGCTCAGCGCGGCCAGCCGGGCCTGGGCGCCGTCGTGCAGGTCACGTTCGATCCGGCGCAGCTCGGCCGCCTGCGTGTCGACGGTCTCGGCGCGGGACTCGGCCAGCTCCCGGACCCGGATCGCGAGCCGGGCGCTCTCGGTCGGGCCGAGCAGTGACTTGGCCAGGTACGCGTCCGCCTTCAGCAGGCCCTGGCCGAAGCTCGCCCAGAGCAGGAGGAGGATCAGCCCCAGCGGCATCATCAGAACGCTCGTCGTGACACTCAGAGTGAACCAGCCGCCGAATGGTTCGTCGAAGACGCCGTGCGGCGTCACCCAGACCAGGAACGGGTAGATCAGGTAGAAGATCGACGTCAGGAACAGGACTGCCGAGAGCAACGTCAGGGTGAACCCGACCACCGCGTTGACGAGCAGCCAGGCCAGGTCCCGCCAGGTCGCGGGGTCGCTCAGCACCGTGCGCAGCCAGGTCAGCACCCCCCGAGCCGGTGGCTTGCGGTAGGGCCGCTCAATCTGTACGCCGGTCAGCCGGCCGAGCAGGCCGCGGTGCAGGTTGGCGAACCCCCGTACGCTGGGGACAACGGCGAGCAGCATCGGTATGCCGACCCACACAGCGATCAGCGGGATCGCCACCACGTTGAGGACGAAGAAGGCGATCCCGATCTCTGCGAGGATCGCGAGCGCCAGGCCCACGAACGGTCCGGCGATCCGCGGGATCCGCGGTGTCGGGGCTGGTGTGATGGACATGCTGTTCTCCCGTTCTGGGCCGGTGTCGTGAGCCGGCCGTTCCATCATGACCGAGCGTCAGCTCCCACTCAGTGGTGCTAGGTCTACTTTCAAGTAGGGGATTGCCCCCGCTTGGACCGGGTACCAGCACTCGTGTCTTCGTAGCGCGTAGCGGCGAGGCTGATTGCCGTACGCTGGCCGTGGCTGAACGCCTAGGCCTCCACCGCTTTGAAACGAGGACCGATGGCACAGTCGCACGTGCTGGAGTCACGCCCCACCACCCGAGCCCGGGGCAGCGACTTCGCCCCCTTGCTTCGCGAGATCAAGGAAGCCGGGCTGCTCGAGCGCCGGACCGCCAGCTATGTGATCGCCATCTGCCTCAACGTGCTGCTGATGGGCGCGTCGTGGGCCGGCATCATCCTGCTCGGCAACTCCTGGCTGCAACTGCTGCTCGCGGTGCCGCTGGCTGTCTTCACCACTCGCGCGGCCTTCTTCGGTCACGACGCCGGCCACCAGCAGATCAGCAGCTCCCGGCGGGTTCACGACCTGGTCGGCCTGATCCACGGCAACCTGCTGCTGGGGATGAGCTACGGCTGGTGGAACGACAAGCACAACCGGCACCACGCCAACCCCAACCACACAGACAAGGACCCGGACGTCGGCGCCGGCGTGCTGGTCTGGACGATGGAGCAGGCCGAGGGCCGCTCCGGCCTGTTCGGCTGGCTGACCCGGAACCAGGCGCGCATCTTCTTCCCGCTGCTCACTCTCGAGGGCCTGAACCTGAAGGTGTCGAGCATCAAGTACCTGCTCGGCCGCCCACGCCGTGAGGCCACGGTGGAGCTCGGCCTGATCGTCGCCCACCTGGTGCTGTACAGCGGCGCGCTGCTGATGATCATGTCGCCGGGCAAGGCGCTCGCGTTCGCCGTCCTGCACCATGCGCTGTTCGGGCTACACCTGGGCAGCGTGTTCGCGCCGAACCACAAGGGCATGGAGATGCCCGACGGTGACACTCGGTGGGGACACCTGGAGAAGCAGGTGCTCACCTCGCGCAACGTCGACGGCGGCCTGGTCGTGGACTGGCTGATGGGCGGCCTGAACTACCAGATCGAGCACCACCTGTTCCCGAGCATGCCGCGAGCGAACCTGCGTTACGCCCAGCCGATCGTGCGGGGCTACTGCGGGCGCATCGGCATGCCGTACCTGAGCACTGGCGTGATCGACTCCTACGCACAGGGCCTGCAGCACATGCACGAGGTCGGCCGTGAGTTGCGCGAGGAGCAGGGCCTACCGGTCAGCTGACCGGCTTCGGTGGGCGGCTAGGCTCGGTGGCGCTATGTCGCCCCGGAGGAGGAAGCCCTCGAAGCACACGCGACCGGTCAGCGACCGGCCGCTGCTCGGCGGTACCCAGGTGCGAGAGACCCGGGCGGACGGGGACTGGATGGTCCGCCGCATCAGCGGCTCGGCCTCCAGCAAGGCGTACCGGTGCCCCGGGTGCGACCAGCAGATCCTGCCGGCCACGCCGCACGTGGTGGTCTGGCCCGAGAATCCGAGTCTGCTGTCTGCCTTGGGCGGCGGCCAGTCCCTGGACGAGCGCCGCCACTGGCACACGGCCTGCTGGCAACGCGGGCGCTGACCGCCGCAGCCGAGGGCGCGCAGGAACCATGGAGAGAGGGAGTCGATGAAGCTCGCGACGACGTCGTACGGTCAGAACGGTTCGCCGGTGGTGGTGCTGCACGGCCTGTTCGGCTCCAGCCGGAACTGGATGACCGCGGCCCGGCGCCTGTCCGCGGAACACCGCGTCATCGCGGCCAATCTGCGCAACCACGGCACCTCACCGCACACCGTGTCGATGAGCTACGCGGAGATGGCGGGGGACGTCTACGAGACGATCACCGACCTCGGGCTGGGACCGGTCGCACTGGTCGGGCACTCGATGGGCGGCAAGGCGGCGATGCTGACCGCGCTGCGACACCCTGAGGTGGTGGACCGCCTCGTCGTGGTCGACGTCGCGCCAGTCGCCTACCCGCCGTCGTTCACGGTCTACGCGCAGGCGATGCGCACGGCCGACCTGTCAGCCGTCGAGCGCCGGGCGGACGTGGAGAAGCAACTCGTCGACGCGGTACCGGAGCCCGGGACCCGGGCCTTCCTGCTGCAGAACCTGATCCTCGACGACCAAGGCGCCCGCTGGCGGCCGAACCTGCCGGTCATCGAGGCTTCGCTGCCCGCCATCTCGGGCTGGCCCGACGACGCGACCGGGTCGTACGACGGCCCGACGTTGTTCGTGTACGGCGGCAAGTCCGATCACGTGCGGCCGGAGCACCGCGAAGCGATCCTGCGGCACTTCCCGCGGGCGGAGTTCGCGGAGATCCCGGAAGCCGGCCACTGGGTCCATGCCGAACGTCTGGACGACTTCCTCGCTACCGTCACGCCGTTCCTGGCCTGAGCGTGCTCGGGTGTGAGCCAGCGCCGGCGTGAGCCCGGCTCGGTGGTGACGGCCTCCCGGCCTAGGAAGCGTCGGCCTTGCGGACCCAGACCTCGCGGATGATCAGCAGGATCGCCGCCGCGGTCGGGATCGCGAGCAGCGCGCCGACCACGCCCAGCAGTGCTCCACCGAGCAAGGCCGCGATCACCGTCACGGCTCCCGGGATGTCCACCGCTCGGCGCATGATCCGCGGCGCGACCACGTAGTTCTCCACCTGCTGGTAGAGCACGCCGTACACCAGGCACGCCACGCCGGTCCACAACCCGTGGGTGAGGCCGATCAGGGTGATGATGGCGCAGCCGATCAGCCCACCGACCATCGGGATGAAGTCGGTGAAGACCACGACGATCGCCAGGGCCACCGCGTACTCGCCCATGCCGACGATCTCCAGGAAGACGAAGGCGAAGAACCCGGCGGTGATCGCGACCGTGAACTGGCCGCTGACGTAGCCACCGACCCGGCTCAGCACCTCGTCGCCGAGGATTGAGACCCGGGGACGCCGGGTGGCCGGCACCAGGCTGTACGCGGCCCGCTTCACGCTCGGCAGCGAGGCCAGGAAGTACAGCGTCAGGATCAGGACGGTGAACGCCGAGAACAACGCGTTGGCGACCACCTTGCCGACGCCCAGTACGCCGCCGAAGGCACGCTGAGCCAGGGCAGGGTCCTGGATGTAGTCCTGGGCCTTGGCGATGAAGTCGTAGCGCTGGTTCAGCTCGGCCAGGGTCCTGGACTTGGTCAGCAGGTCGAGCCAGTCCGGCGCGTTCTTGATCAGTCCGTTGATCTGCTCGGTGACGACCGGGACGATCGCGAAACCGACCCCGGCGAAGGCCAGCAGCACCAGCAGGAACACCACGCCGACCGCAAGGCCGCGCCTCATCCCGCGGCGCATGAACCACTCGACCAGCGGGTTCAGGCCGACGGCGATGAACATCGACACGAGCAGCAGGATCAGCACCGACTTGGCCTGGCCGAGCGCGTTCCAAAGGCCCCACGCGACCAGCACGCCGAGGGCGGCGAAGAAGCCGAACACGAACGGGTTGGCGCGGTGCAGCGGGGGACCGGGTCGCCCCATGCCCACGTCGGGGTCCTTCTCGTCGAGCAGCAGCTCGTCCATGAGGTGGCTGTCCTGCCGGGCACGCTCGGCGGCCGCGTCGGCCGCCACGGCAGCCAGCTCGGCTTCCTCAGCGGACAGTTCTGCTTCCTCGGCGGCCTCCTCGGCCTCCACCGCGGCGGCTGATGCCTCCGCCGCGGCACTGTGAGCTTCCTGGGTCGCTGCCTCGAGCTCGGTGCCTTCCGCAACCTCTGGGGACGTTCGGGTGGTGTTGCCGCCGCCCGTTGGCGTCACTTCTTGCCCTTCGGCGTCTTGATGACCTCGGTGGTCGCCGTGTCGAGCTCGGCCGCCTGGCGGGCGATGTTGGTGGCGATGTCGTTCAGGCCGGCGATCTGGGACAGGATCCCGTCGCGGCGCTTGGCCAGCCGCTCGGTCTCGCGGGCCATCACGCTGCGGGCGCGCTCGGCCTCGTCGGTCGCGTTGGCCAGCTCGGCGTCGGCCTGGGTGCGCGCGGTGGTGAGCAGCTGCTCGGCCTCGCGGCGGGCCCTGGTCACCGTGCGCTCGGCGGACTCGTCGGCCTGCTGGCGGATCTTGGCGGCCTGCGCGGTCGCCTCGGCGACCCGCCGCTCGGACTGCTCCGCGGCCTCGCGCATCTGGGTGGTGAGCTTCTCGGTGTCGTCGGCGATCTGGGAGTGCTTGTCGGCGAGCTCCTTGGCCTGCTGCTCGCGCTCGTCGGCCAGCCGGGCCCGCAGTGCGGCCGACTCCCGCTGGATCGCGGTGCGGATCTTCTCGGCCTCGTGCAGCGCACCGTTCTTCAGCGTGCTGGCCTGTGACTCGGCCGTAAGCTCGAGCTGCTCGGCCTTGCGCCGGGCCGCGGCCAGGATCTCGGCCGCCTCGGTCTCCGCGGTCCGCCTGATCTCGGCCGCGTCGCCCTCGGCGGTACGACGCAGGCTGTCGGCCTCGTTGAGCGCCACGGTCCGGATGTCCGACGCCTCCCGCTCACCGGTGGCCCGGGCGCCGGCTGCCTCCTTGGCGGCGGCGGCCCGCAGGTCGTCGGCCTCGCGCTTGCCCTCCTCGAGCGCCTCCGAGGCCTGCTCCTGCGCCAGCCGGAGGATCTGCGCGGCCCGGTCGCCCAGCCCGGCGTACGAGGGGTTGGCGACGGCCTCGAGCCGGCGCTTGGTCTCCTCGAGCTCGCGCAGCATCGGGGCGGAGTTCGTCTGCAGCTCCTCCACCCGGGCCCGCGCCTCGGCCAGCTGGGCCTCCAGACCGCGTACGTACTCGTCCACCGCGGCCTTGTCGTATCCGCGCCGGCCGACCGGGAACGCCCCGGCGGCGGTCGCCGTACGGTCGAAGAACGGCAGGCTCGACTCGTCAGCCATCACAGATAACCCTTCTGGCGCTCAATTGGAGAAATCCCACCCTAAAGGTTCGCAGGGTATTGGAGCGCGCCCCAACTTGCCGCATCCGCCCGGATTTGTCTCCAGCACCGAGCAGTGACGGTTTTCAGGCGGTCCGCAGCTGAAAGCTCCGGCCAAAGCCTCGGCGAGACCGGCGCCGCGCGGTTCAGCGGTCGCGGAACCGGTTGATCTGCCCCAGATGGCGCTCGCGCAGCTCGGGGTCACGGACGCCGAGGCCTTCGGCCGGCGCGAGCGTGAGCACGCCGACCTTGCCCTGGTGCAGGTTGCGGTGCACGTCGTACGCCGCCTGGCCGGTGTCCTCGAGGCGGTAGACCTTGCTCAGGGTCGGGTGGATCATGCCCTTGGCGATCAGCCGGTTGGCCTCCCAGGCCTCGCGGTAGTTCGCGAAGTGCGAGCCGATGATGCGCTTCAGGTTCATCCACAGGTAGCGGTTGTCGTACTCGTGCAGGTACCCGGTCGTGGACGCGCAGGTGACGATCGTGCCGCCACGCCGGGCGACATAGACCGAGGCGCCGAAGGTTTCCCGGCCGGGGTGCTCGAAGACGATGTCGGGGTCGTCCCCGCCGGTCAGCTCCCGGATCCTCGCGCCGAGGCGCTTCCACTCCTTGGGGTTCTGGGTGGTCTCGTCGGACCAGAAGCGGTAGCCCTCGGCGTAGCGGTCGATGATCAGGTCGGCGCCCATCGCGTGGCAGATCTCGGCCTTCTCCGGCGACGAGACCACGCAGACGGGGATGGCGCCGCCGTTCAGCGCGAACTGGGTGGCGTACGAGCCCAGGCCGCCGGAGGCACCCCAGATCAGCACGACGTCGCCCTGCTTCATGTTCGCGCCGTTGGCGGAGACCAGTTGCCGGTACGCCGTGGAGTTCACCAGGCCCGGGCTGGCCGCCTCCTCCCAGGTGAGGTGGGCCGGCTTCGGCATCAGCTGGTTGGACTTCACCAGGGCCAGCTCGGCCAATCCGCCGAAGTTGGTCTCGAACCCCCAGATCCGCTGCTCGGGGTCCATCATCGTGTCGTTGTGGCCGGCCGGGTTCTCCAGCTCGACGGACAGGCAGTGCGCGACCACCTCGTCGCCGGGTCTCCAGGCGTTCACCCCGGGCCCGGTGCGCAGGACCACGCCGGCCAGGTCGGAGCCGACGACGTGGTACGGCAGATCGTGCCGGGCGGTCAGCGGCGACAGCTTCCCGTACCGCTCGAGGAACGAGAAGGTCGGCACCGGCTCGAAGATCGACGTCCAGACGGTGTTGTAGTTGATCGCGCTCGCCATCACCGCGACCAGCGCCTCACCCGGCCCGAGCTCCGGCGTCGGTACGTCGTCCAGGTGCAGGCTCTTGCGCGGATCCTTCTCCTTGGTCGCCAACCCCTCGAACATCGTGACGTCGTCCGCATGCACGGTGATGCCGCGATAGTGCTCCGGTACGTCGATCCGGCCGAACTCCTCGGCAGGGGTGTCACCGGCCAGGATCGCGTCGAGGATCTGCTTCACGTCGTTCCTCCAGGGACTGCTGCGCGGATTCGGACGCCCTTGTCCGGGTGGACCGTGTGGCGCGCAATCTACCGATGAGTATGCGCCTCCGGCAGCGCTCTGTGACGTACCTCGCAGCACCCTCAGCCGCACCTCACACCACCGTCACCCCCACCAGGCCACTTCCCCACTGGTCCTATCCCGCCCCACCCCCCGCCCCCGACCCCGACCCCCCGACCCCGACCCTCGGCTGTCCATAGCTGTGGAACACCTTCCCGCGATTCGTCGGGTCTGGTGCGAGCCCTGTGCACCCGCGGCCCAACCCGGCCGATCCGTTTTCGCCCACGACTGCGCGCCTGTACATCTGCGCGGTCCGACCGGGCCGATCCGTTTTCGCCCCCCGACTCCTCGCACCGCTTGACTGAGTGCGGCGGTGGCGCTGCCGCTGTTGGCGTGAGCGGTCCGCGGCTGCCTGGGTAGAGACGTATGCGGCTCCTGGCCCGGGGGGCGCTTTCGGACCGATGGCGGGGGTGTGTCGCGATGGTTCGTCAGAAGTGCATGCGCCTGCGCGCTGGGGTTGTTCCGCCGGCAGCGCTTGGAGGCATCTGTCCACAGCCAGTCATGCCGGGCGACAGGTTTCCCCAGGCGCGTGCAGTTCTGAGGAGTCGGCGGGCAGGGTGAGGTGGAGGCGGACCTGGGTGGTGTGCGCGGGGGAGCGAAGCTGGACCAGGTCGCAGAGCTGGTTCGCGAGCCAGACTCCCCTGCCGCCCTCGTCGGTGACCGGCGCGGGCACGCGGCCCACCAGCAGATCGGTGAGGTGACCAGCGTCGGTCACGTCCCAGATCAGCGTTCGGTCCTCCCGCCACACCGACAGGGTGCCCCGACCGCCACCGAACCGGACGCTGTTGGTGCAGATCTCGTGGAGCGCCAGCGTCAGATCCTCGATGCGGTCGCCGGCAAGACCTTGGGCGCGCGCCCAACCGGCGGCCCACCCGCGCAGCCCCGACAGGTCCGCCAACCCGAACGTTCGTCGGACCGCCCCCTCCGGTACGGCGGGCAGCGGCGTACGGAAGGCCTTTTCTGCCTGCTCGGCCCAGGACTGCTCCCGGTTGGGCGCGGGCGAGGACAAGCCCTGGCGAGGGTCGGCCGGAAAGACCACTGCGTGGCTCTCGGCGACACTGAGCGCGGGCGAGAGGACCTGGATGTCGTACGGGCAGCGCAGCCGGAACGGACCGGTGTGCTCGAAGGCGACGTTGAGCAGGGCCTCGTGCAGCCGGGTCTCCTCGAGCTCAGCCGGGCTGCGACCGGGATAGGCCGGTTCGCCGATGCCGCGCATCGGCCGGCCCGGGTGCCGGTCCAGCAGCTCGCGCCACAGCGGGATGATCCGCGCGGGGTTGCGACCGGCCTCGGCCATGTCGATGAATGCAACCTGGTCGGCGCAGTCGCCGAGGTGCTCCTGCAGCAAGGCGATGTGGGGCCGCGGGGCGGCGACCGCGACCACCTCGCCGGCCGTGAGCCCGGCGCGGAGGAAGGGCACCGCGCGGCGCACGAAGTCCAGGTCATCGATGTAGACGAAGGCGCTGTGCTCGAAACCGGCGGGTTGACCGGGCCGGACTGCCTTGGCGCTGTCGATCAGCACCCGAACAGAGTAAGCCGGGTTCTGGCGGTACCGGTTGCCGGGCCGTGGGCCGTCACCGAGCGGGTTCGACCAGTTCCACCAAGACACCGCCCGCCGACTTCGGGTGGATGAAGTTGATCCGCGAGTTCGCCGTACCGCGCTTGGGCTCGTCGTAGAGCAGATCGGCGCCGCGGGCGCGCAGGGTCGCGCAGACCGCGTCGATGTCGCGTACCCGGTACGCGAGCTGCTGGATCCCCTCGCCCCGGCGGTCGATGAACCGGGCGATCGGTGAGTCGTCGGACAGCGGCGCCAGCAGCTGGATCGAGGACCCGGAGTCGCCGACCGAGAGCATCGCCTCCCGGACGCCCTGCTCCTCGTTGATCTCCTCGTGCGCGACGGTCATGCCGAACAGGTCGGCGTACCGGGCCACCGCCGCGTCGTAGTCCGCGACGGCGATCCCGACGTGGTCGATCGCTTCGAAGAGTGGATCCGTTGCCATACCGGCCAGCGTGGCGCAGTCGGCGCGTCGAATCCAATGAGTGTGTCGGGTGCAACACTGTCGATGCCATGTCTGTGGTGAACGACCTCTATCGCCTGCTGCTCGGGCCGGCCTGGTCCCGGGTCGATCCGGCACGGTTGAGCGCTGTCATGACCGGACAGGTCGTGCTCGTCACCGGGGCGTCGTCGGGGATCGGCGAGCGCACCGCTGAACTGCTCGGCGTCGCCGGGGCGACTGTGCTGCTCGCAGCCCGCCGGACCGATCGCCTTGACCTGGTGCGCGACCGGATCACTGCCGCCGGCGGTCGGGCGGCGTCGTACCGGGTCGATCTCGCGGACCTCGAGTCGGTCGACCGGCTGGTCGCAGCGGTGCTGGCCGACGAAGGCCGGGTCGACGTGGTGATCAGCAACGCGGGCAAGTCGATCCGCCGGTCGCTCGCCGACACGACGGAGCGGTTCCACGACGTGACCCGGACCAATGCCGTGAACTACCTGGGGCCGGTCCGGCTGCTGACCGGGCTGCTGCCGCAGATGCGCGCCCGGGGCAACGGTCAGGTGGTCAACATCAGCACGCTGAACGTCGATCTGCCGGCAGCCCACTGGGCCGTCTACAGCGCGTCGAAGTCCGCGTTCGAGGCCTGGCTGCGCTGTGTCGCGCCGGAGATCCGGGTCGACGGGGTGGCGACCAGCTCGATCCACTTTCCGTTGGTGCACACGCCGATGAGCGCGCCGACCTACAGCGCGCGCATCCCGGGGCTGACCGCGGAGCAGGCCGCCGAGGTGATCGGCCGGGCCCTGGTGACGAGACCGCGCGTCCTGGTCCCGTGGTGGGTGCGGCTCGCGTCCGTGCTGACGACCGTTGCTCAGGGCCCGTACGACGCGGCGACCGCAGGCGTGCTGCGTCTCAACCGTCGCCGGAGCCATTGATGCGGGCGAGGCTGATCGGCGACGTCACGATCGGCCTGGCGCAGCTGATCCGGGCGGTGCCGTTCTGGCGGGTCCGGGTGGCCTCCGCGATGCGCCACTACGGCTTGACCGTCGGCGCACTGGCCGCCATCTCGGCTGCCAAGGACCCGGCGGGTACGGCCCTGGTCGACGACGCCGGCCCTCTCTCGTACGCCGAGTTGGACCGACAGGCCGACGACCTCGCTGCCGCACTGGCAGGACGACTACCGTCCGGGGAGGCCACGCTCGGTGTGCTGTGCCGCAACGGCCGGAGCTTCGTCCTGGCGGTGATCGCGGGGGCACGGCTCGGCGCCGAGGTGATCCTGCTGAACACCGAGTTCTCCCCTTCCGAGCTGGCTGCGGTGATACGCGACGAACGAGTGCAACTGGTCCTTCGCGACGGTGACGACCTGGCTGCGCTGCCCGCCGACGTCTCGGCCTTCGACCTTGAAGCCCACCTGTCGGCGTCCCTCACCGAGCGCGGCGCGGCGGGGCCCACAGCACACGCCGCGGCGAAGCCCAACCCGCACCGCAGGTCCTGGCGACCGAGCCCCGAGGGACGTTCACGAAGACGAGGCCTGCGTGACGGTTGGGGCCGATCCACTCGGAGGGGCCGGCTCGTGGTGCTGACCTCCGGGACGACCGGGCCGGCGAAGGGCGCGCACCGCGGGAAGGTCCGCCTCGCCCAGGCGATCCCGATCACCACGCTGGTACGGCGCATCCCGTTGCGCGCCGGGGGACCGATGATCCTGACGCCGCCGCTGTTCCACGGGTTCGGCCTGGGCTTTCTGGCGCTCGGCCTGGCCTTCGGGTTGCCGGTGGTGCTCAGCCGACGGCTCGACGCCGTACGGGTCAACGAGTGGCTGGCGACCCACCGCGGCTGCCTGCTCGTCGGCGTGCCACCGGTGCTGGCGCGCATCGAGCGGGCGGGCGGTGCGACTGGGGCCGGAGGACACGTCGCGGCCGTCGTGAGTGGGGCGGGGCTCTTGCACCCTTCGGTCGCGGCCCGCCTCACGGCGTCGTACGGCCGAGTGCTCTACAACCTGTACGGATCGAGCGAGGAGGGGTGGTCCACGCTCGCGACACCGGCCGATCTCGCCGCCGCGCCGGGGACGATCGGCCGGCCCGCCGCCGGGGTCAAGGTGTCGGTGCTCGACGACGACGGGCACCCGGTCGGCCCCGGGCGCGTCGGGCATCTGTGCGTCGGCAGTCGGTTGGAGTTCTCCCACTACACCGGCGGCGGTCGGCGACGGCGGCTCGGCGGGCTGTCCGACTCGGGTGATCTCGGTCACCGCGACGACGACGGCCGCTTCTTCATCGACGGACGGGCGGACGACATGGTCGTCACGGGTGGCGAGAACGTCTTTACCACCGAGATCGAGGACGTGCTGCTGAGCCACCCCGCCGTCGCGGAGGCGAGGGTGGACGGCCTGCCCGACAAGGAGTTCGGCATTCGCCTGGAGGCGTACGTCGTGCCGGCCGGCAGTGCTCCGACAGCCGACCTGGAGCGCGAGCTGACGACATTCGCACAGGCCAGGCTGGCCCGGTTCAAGGTGCCCCGGCGGATCAGGACGGTCGACTGCCTCCCGCTGACGGCGACCGGCAAACACAGCCGTGGTGTGACTTGATCAACAGCCCCGTACCAGTGCAGTCGCAGGTATCGTGGCTGCATGTCTGACGCCACTCGCAGCTCCCAGAACCAGACCGTCATCGTGTCGGGCGCACGCACCCCGATCGGCCGGCTGCTCGGCGGCCTGAAGGGCTTCACCGGTGCCGACCTCGGCGGCTTCGCGATCAAGGGCGCCCTGGAGAAGGCCGGTGTCTCGCCCGACCAGGTCGAGTACGTGATCATGGGCCAGGTGCTGCAGGCGGGCGCCGGCCAGATCGCCGCCCGCCAGGCCGCGACCAAGGGCGGCATCCCGATGACCGTCCCCGCGATCACCATCAACAAGGTCTGCCTGTCCGGCATCAACGCGATCGCGCTGGCCGACCAGCTGATCAGGGCCGGTGAGTACGACGTCGTCGTCGCCGGCGGCATGGAGTCGATGACCAACGCGCCGCACCTGCTGCCCAAGTCGCGCGAGGGCTTCAAGTACGGCGACACCACGCTGGTCGACTCGATGTCGTACGACGGGCTGTGGGACGCCTTCACGGACCAGGCGATGGGCCTGCTGACCGATCAGGCCAACGCCACCGGGTTGAAGCTGAGCCGCGAGGAGCAGGACGAGTTCAGCGCCAGGTCGCACCAGTTGGCGGCCGAGGGCTGGAAGAACGGCGTCTTCGCCGACGAGGTGGTGCCGGTCGAGGTGCCGCAGCGCAAGGGCGACCCGATCGTGGTCGACACCGACGAGGGCGTCCGCGCCGACACCACCGTGGAAGCGCTGGCGAGGCTGCGCCCGTCGTTCAGCAAGGACGGCACCATCACCGCCGGCTCGGCCTCGCAGATCTCCGACGGCGGCTGTGCCGTGGTCGTGATGAGCAAGGCCAAGGCGGAGGAGCTGGGCCTGACCTGGCTGGCCGAGATCGGCGCCCACGCCTCGGTCGCCGGCCCGGACTCGACCCTGCAGAGCCAGCCGGCCAACGCGATCGCCAAGGCCTGCGCGAAGGAGGGCATCGAGCCCGGCGCGCTGGATCTCGTCGAGATCAACGAGGCGTTCGCCACGGTCGGGATCGCCAGCTCCCGCGAGCTGGAGATCGACCTGGA
Source organism: Kribbella sp. (assembly GCA_035759015.1). Lineage (GTDB taxonomy): Bacteria > Actinomycetota > Actinomycetes > Propionibacteriales > Kribbellaceae > Kribbella. Next base: position 11,682 of record DASTVQ010000102.1, on the reverse strand, counting down.
CAAGGTGAACGTGAACGGCGGCGCGATCGCGCTCGGCCACCCGATCGGCATGTCCGGCGCCCGGATCGTGCTGCACCTGGCGCTGGAGCTGCAGCGCCGCGGTGGCGGTACCGGCGCGGCGGCCCTGTGCGGCGGCGGTGGTCAGGGTGACGCGCTGATCGTCCGCGTGCCGACGAGCTGACGCGGCCGCGAGCTGATGCCCCGCCGGACCGCACCCGTCTCCGAGCTGGTCGAACGAGCCCGTGCGGGCGACTCCCGGGCCGTGGCCCGGCTGATCTCCCTGGTCGAGGACGAGTCGCCGCTGCTGCGGGAGGTGATGGCCGCGCTCGCGCCGTACGCGGGCGGGGCGCACATCATCGGCATCACCGGGTCGCCCGGCGTCGGCAAGTCCACCTCGACCTCGGCGCTGGTGTCGGCGTACCGGGCCGCCGGCAAGCGGGTCGGGGTGCTCGCCGTCGACCCGTCGTCGCCGTTCTCAGGTGGTGCGCTGCTCGGCGACCGGGTGCGGATGCAGGACCATGCCACGGACCCCGGCGTGTTCATCCGGTCGATGGCCTCCCGGGGGCACCTGGGCGGTCTCGCCTGGTCGACCCCGCAGGCGCTGCGGGTGCTCGACGCGGCCGGGTTCGACATCGTGTTGGTGGAGACGGTCGGCGTCGGACAGTCCGAGGTGGAGATCGCCGGCATGGCCGACACGACCCTCGTCCTGCTCGCGCCGGGTATGGGTGACGGCATCCAGGCGGCCAAGGCCGGCATCCTCGAGGTAGGCGACATCTACGTGGTGAACAAGGCGGACCGCGACGGCGCGCAGAGCGTGACCCGCGATCTGCGGGCCATGCTGGCGCTTGCCGAACGACCGGCCGGCGCCTGGGTGCCGCCGATCCTCAAGACCGTTGCCAGCCGCAACGAAGGGCTCGACGAGGTGGTCGCGAAGATCGACGAGCGGCTGGCCTGGATGCGAGGCAACGGCGTGCTGGTCGAACGTCGGCGCAGCCGCGCCCGCGGTGAGATCGAGGCGATCGCGATGACGGCGCTGCGGGTCCGGTTCGCGCAGTTGCACGGCGATGCCCGGCTCGACGTGCTCGCCGCCAAGGTGGCCGACGGCGACACCGACCCGTACGCCGCCGCGGACGAGCTGATCGCGGCGCTCTGACGGACCCCCCGCGGGTCGTCAGGGATCGACCAACGGATCGGGGCAGGCAGATCGTCGGTCTGCGGACCGCACCGCGCGTCCTCGTGGTCCGCAGGCGGCGCGCCGGTGGCTGCCATGCCCCCTGATTCGTTACAGAATGGATCTTGGTGGCTGGTGAGCATTGTGCGGTGGGCTGTGTTCAGTCAGTGACAATTGGTGACTATCCGTGATACAACACAGTCGACCGAGTTGATTGCGAACGAGGAGTGGTGACATGCCGAAAAAGCTGCTGATCTGGCTGGTCATCGCCTTTGCGGCGTTCTACGTGTTCACTCAGCCGGAGAACGCCGCGGATGCCGTGGGAGGTGCGTTCTCGGCCATCGGTGCAGCCTTCGGGAGTGTGATCACCTTCCTGTCCGCGCTGTTCGACTGATTCTGGCCGGCGTCCTGAGCCGGGGATCGCCGCGGCCGACGGTGGGCTTGCGGCTCAGGGCTTCGAAAGTGTCCCGTCACGACATCCGTGCGGGACACTTGGCTGTGACGGTTGCTGACATGGCCGGACGGCTCACAGCGCGGCGGACAAGGGAGTACAGATGGCCGGAATAGGCCTCTTCAGAGTTTTCGACCCGAAGGTCAGGCGACACCTGATCGCGGACGAGGGCGAGGTCGTGATCGACGAGGTGCGCCACCACTGGGTGGTGTTCATCGTGCCGATGCTGGAGGTTCTGCTGGCCGCAGGGCTGCTGGTGGCCATGCTGTGGATGTCCCTCAACGGCGCCGGCGTGCTGTTGGTGATCGTCCTCATCCTGCTCGGCCACGCCTTCTGGCAGTTTCTCACCCAACACCGCGACCGGTTCGTCATCACCAACATGCGGGTGATGCGGATCCGGGGAGTCTTCTCCCAGACGGTCGCGACCACGCCGATCATGCGAATCCTGGACATCACCTTGGCAAAGCCATGGGTCGGCCGGATGTTCGGCTACGGACACTTCATCTTCGAGTCGGCGGCCCAGGACCAGGGCTTCCGGGAGATCAGGTTCGTCAGCCGGCCCGACGACCGCGACCTGACCATCCAGCGCGTCATCCAGCGCACCGGCCTGCGGGCGCAGGCGAGCGTCGACGTGGTGCAGGGCGACGAGGACACCGACGACGACGGCACCGGGCCGATCGGCATGGATTCCGCCCAGGAGATCACCGCCACGACCGCCGTGGCGGCGCCGCACCCCCGCAGCACCCAGCCGAAGTCGATCTTCAACAGCGAGCGCGGCAACTGGACGGAGTCCGACCACCACGACCGGGGCTGACCGGCTCTTCCACCAGCCCAGGCACTCGGCTCAACCCAGTCCCTGCATCAGCCCAGCACCCGTCGGCCCAAGTCCGTGCATCAGCCCGAGCACCAGTCAGCCCAAGTCCCTGCAGTCCGGGCACCACTCAGCCCGGGCACGGGGGTCAGAGCATGCACTCGGCCAGGCGACCGCGGAAGGCCCGGACGACGGCTTCGTCGCCGGTGAACTGGATCGCCTCGTCGCCGAGCCGGCCCCAGAGCCAGAGCAGTACCGCGTCCGGCTCGCCGAAGACCTCGGCTGCGGCCTCGCCCTCGGCGTCTGCCGTGACCGTGGCGCTGGTGGCGTCCGCCCGAACGGTCCACGAGTGACCCTGCGCCGTGACGCGCACGGTCGCGTCGACCGGATAGGACGTGTCGCCCTCCTCCCACCAGGGTCCGCCGAGCATCAGCTGGAGCACCTCGTCGATGCCGTCCAGTGCAAGCTCCCGGTCGATCGGCGTCCGCACGTCGTGAGCAAGCTCGGCGTCGGTCCGGTGGACGGCGGTCTCCTGCGCCATCCGCCGGTACCAGAAGCCGGAGGTCTTGTCGTCGGGTGAGAAGGTCCACGTGACCAGGTCTGGACCCACCCGCTCCAGCTCGGCGATCAGCTTCGCCGTCGCCTCGTCGTACAGCTCGAGAGTGTCGGGACTCAGCTTCGGCGGCCACGGGTCGGGCAGGGCGCCGTGGCGGAGGACCTCGACCTTGTGCAGGTACACCTGGGCGGTGTGCCGCAGCACGCTGTCGACGGTCCAGCCAGGGCAGCACGAGACCTCGGCGGGGAGTCCCATCCGGCCCACCTCGGCCAGTCGGGCGGAGTCGGCCTTCAGACAGGCGAGGAAGAAGGCGGCTTGCTCGGGTTGCATGGACATGGGCCGAGCATGCCAGTCCGCTGCGACAGTTTCCTGCCGAACCCGCCTGGACCCGCGGCGACTGGTGGACCCGGCCGACGCCCTGGTCTCGGCTCCGGCCGTTCGTGCGCCCCCAACAGGCCCGGGATGGATAGCCTCTCGCACATGGCCAGGAAGAAACCGCTCCCGTTCGACCCGATCGACGAGGCTTCCCGCCAGTGGGGCCGGCGCTGGGGTGCGGTGGAGCAGATGCGAGCCGTCACCTCGCTGATGCGCGCCCAGCAGATCGTGATCGGCGAGCTGGACGAGATCCTGCGCGTGCACGGGCTGACGTTCGCCCGGTTCGAAGCGCTGGTGCTGCTGACGTTCTCACGCCGCGGCTCGCTGCCGCTGGGCAAGATGGGCGAGCGCCTGCAGGTGCACCCGACCTCGGTGACGTCGATCGTCCGCCGGCTGGAGACGGCCGGCCTGGTCACCCGTACCCCGCACCCCGACGACGGCCGCGCGATCCTGTGCGAGATCACCCCGGCGGGGCGCGACCTGGTCGAGCGTGCCACCGCCGACCTGGTAGCGGCCGACTTCGCCGTCCGCGCCCTCACCGAGGACCAGCTCCGCATGCTCTGGTCCGTCCTCCAACCCCTCCGCCACGCCGCCGGCGACTTCACCTGACCATGAACCTTGACCCACCGGTCCCGTACGCCTGGGGCGGGGCAGACAGGCGGGTTGGCATTTAGTAGGACGTCCTAGTACTTTGGGAAGGTCCTGTCTAGCTGGAGGTTGTGATGGATGCCGAGCGGATCGCCGAAGGCCGGAGACGGTGGCAGCAGCGGTACGACGCCTCGCGCCGGCGGGAGGCGGACTTCACCACCCTGTCCGGCACCGAGGTCGAGCCGGTCTACGGTCCGCCGGAGGGGTACGACGACCCGCGGATGGAGCGGATCGGCTGGCCGGGCGAGTTCCCGTTCACGCGCGGGCTCTATGCGACCGGCTACCGCGGGCGGACCTGGACCATCCGCCAGTTCGCCGGGTTCGGCAACGCCGAGCAGACGAACGAGCGCTACAAGATGATCCTGAACTCCGGCGGCGGCGGGTTGTCGGTCGCCTTCGACATGCCCACGCTGATGGGCCGAGACTCCGACGAACCGAAGTCGCTCGGTGAGGTCGGCCACTGCGGTGTCGCCATCGACTCGGCGGTGGACATGGACCGGTTGTTCAAGGACATCCCGCTGCAGGACGTCACCACCTCGATGACCATCTCCGGCCCCGCCGTACCGGCCTTCTGCATGTACCTGGTCGCGGCCGAGCGGCAGGGCGCCGACATCACGAAGCTCAACGGCACCCTGCAGACGGACATCTTCAAGGAGTACATCGCTCAGAAGGAGTGGCTGTTCCCGCCCGAGCCACACCTGCGCCTGATCGGTGACCTGATGGAGTACTGCGCCGCGAGGATCCCGGCGTACAAGCCGCTGAGCGTGTCCGGCTATCACATCCGCGAGGCCGGCTCGACGGCCGCGCAGGAGCTCGCCTACACCCTTGCGGACGGCTTCGGCTACGTCGAGCTCGGGCTGTCCCGCGGGCTCGACATCGACGACTTCGCACCCGGCCTGTCCTTCTTCTTCGACAGTCACCTGGACTTCTTCGAGGAGATCGCGAAGTTCCGGGCCGGCCGGCGGATCTGGGCCCGCTGGCTGCGCGACGTGTACGGCGCGAAGACCGACAAGGCGCAATGGCTCCGCTTCCACACCCAGACCGCGGGTGTCTCGCTGACCGCCCAGCAGCCGTACAACAACGTCGTACGGACGGCGGTGGAGGCGCTGGCGGCGGTGCTCGGCGGGACGAACTCCCTGCACACCAACGCCCTGGACGAGACCCTCGCGCTGCCGACCGAGGAGTCCGCCGAGATCGCGTTGCGGACGCAGTCGGTGCTGATGGAGGAGATCGGCGTCACCAGCGTGGCGGACCCGCTCGGTGGCTCCTGGTACGTCGAGGCGCTGACCGACCGGATCGAGGCCGAGGCCGAGGAGATCTTCGAGCGCATCAAGCAGCTGGGCGAGCGTGAGTCGGCCCACGAGATCGGTCCGATGACGTCGGGCATCCTGCGCGGGATCGAGGACGGCTGGTTCATGGCCGAGATCGCCGACGCCGCGTTCGAGTACCAGCAGAAGCTGGAGAAGGGCGAGAAGAAGATCGTCGGGGTGAACACCCTGACCGACACCGTGTCCGGCCAGCTGGAGATCCTGCGGGTCAGCCATGAGGTCGAGATCGAGCAGTGCCGGGCTCTCGCGGCACGCAAGGCGCAGCGCGACGAGGCCCTTGTGCGTCGTACGCTGACCGCGCTGGTCGAGGCGTCCAGGGGGACCGGCAATCTGATCGAGCCCATGCTGGAGGCAGCGCGTGCGGAGGCCACGATGGGGGAGATCTGTAACGTTCTTCGGGACGAGTGGGGAGAGTACCGAGAGCCCGCCCGCTTCTGAGCCCGAGGAGCCCGAGGAGCAGCCTGCGTCGAGGCGCCGCCGGACCAGGACGGCGCGACCCCAACCGACGCAGTCCACGGACGGCCGTGGAGTGGTGGTCTGCGGGTCGGACCGTACGACGTTGCGCGTGGTCACCGAGCTGGTCAGCTCCGGCGTACCGGTGACGGCGATCGTCAACCCCGCCTCCCGGCACTTCGAACGGATCGGTGAGCTCGGCGCCCAGACGATGGGGGTCCGGGTGGTGAGCGAGTCGGTGTTGCGGCGTGCGGGTATCGACACCGATGGCAAGAGCCCGTCGGCAGCGCGGGCGCTGGTGCTGCTGGACACCGACGACGTCCGCAACGTGCACACCGCGCTGACCGCCCGGGACCTGGACCGCGACCTGCGCATCGTGGTCCAGATGGTCAACCCGCGGCTTGGCAAGCAGCTGCTCAGCCTGCTGGGCGACTGCGTGGTGATCTCCGGGCCGTCCCTGGCCGCCCCGGCGTTCGTGGCGGACGCACTGGAGGATGACGAGCTGACCTGGCTCGAGCTCGGTGGCCGCCGGATGGTCGCGGGTCCCGCCGAGCTGATCAGGTCGCCTCACATCGCCGTGCTGGCCGACACGACCTCCGCCGCGAAACCTGATCTGCTGCCGGACAGCACCGACGACCCGGACTTCGACATCGTGCTCGGTACCGGGATCCGCCCGGTCTGGCGTACGACGGACGTCCGCCGCGCGGGGTGGTTGATGGCGACTCGGAACGTGCTGGACCGCCGGGTCCGCGTGATCGTGGCGGTGATGGCGGGCCTGGTCCTGCTCGGTACGGCGCTGACCCACTGGATCGCGCACGTCGAGTGGTTGCGCGCGCTCTACCTGGCCATGGGGGCGGTGACGTCGGCCGGCATCGAGGACAACGTGTTCTCGGACGCGCAGCCGTGGGCGAAGGTCGCCGCCGTCGGGGTCCAGCTGACCGGCATCGTCCTCGTCGCGCTGCTCACCGCCGTGATCGTCGACTCGCTGATCGGGGCCCGGCTGTCCCGGGTGATCGGCGGGGTACGCGGCCGGCCCCGCAACCACGTCGTCGTCTGCGGCCTCGGCACGGTCGGCGCCCGCGTGCTGGAGATCCTGGCCGAGCGCGGCGTCGCGGTCGTCGGTGTCGAGCAGAACGACAACGCGCCGGGCGTACAGACCGCTCACCGGTTGCGGATCCCGGTGATCATCGGCGACAGCAGCAACGAGGAGGCCCTGCGGTCGGCGGGCGTGCAGCGCTGCCAGTCGGTGCTGGCGATCACCGATGGCGACATCACCAACCTGGAGTCCGCGATGGTGGTCCGCGAGCTGAACCCGGACGCCCGGATCACGATGCGGATGTTCGACCACGACCTGGCGCAGCGGGTGGAGCGTCAGCTGGGTCTCGGCCACAGCCGGTCGGTGTCGATGCTGGTGGCGCCGGCCATCGCGGCCGCAGTCGCGAACCGCCGCAGCCAGGTCACCGTTCCCGTCGGCCGGCACGTGCTGCTGCTGACCGAGGTGACGGTCGAACCGGACTCCGTCGCGATCGGCAGGCGGCTCGGCGAGCTGGAGGCGAGCGGCAGCCTGCGTGTCCTCGCCCACGGCGACGGCATAGCGTGGGACTGGACCCCCGCCTTCGACCGGGAGCTGACGCCGGGGGACCGGATCGCGGTGGCGGGCAGCCGCAGCGGGCTCGCGAGACTGCTGCTGGCGACCCGCGCGCCACAACGTTCGAGGCGGTCGGAGAGGATGGAGTCATGAACGTACGTACTGAGCGAGTATTGCGAGGCCGTCGGTGAGCCAGTCGAACTTCTCCCGACCCGGGGCGATCGACCTGTCGTCCCTGCGCAAGCCCGCCGCGCCGCCGCGTGGCGCGGCCCCGGCGGCCGGAGCCGGGCAGGGCGGATCGTTCGTCCTGAACGTGACCGAGCCGACCTTCCAGGCCGACGTGATCGAGCGGTCGATCCAGGTGCCGGTGGTGGTCGAGTTCTGGTCGCCGCGTTCGGAGGCGTCGACCGAGCTCAGCCCGGTGCTCGAGCGGCTCTCCACCGAGTACGGCGGCAAGTTCCTGCTGGCCAGGATCGACATCGACGCCAACTCGCAGCTCGCCCAGGCGGTCGGCGTGCAGACCGTGCCCCTGGTGATCGCGGTGCTGCGCGGCCAGGTGGTCCCGCTGTTCCAGGGCGCAGTCGGTGAGGCCGAGGCCCGCCAGTACATCGAGCAGCTGCTGACCGTCGCTGTCGCCAACGGCGTCGCCGGCAAGGCGGATCCGGTCGGACCCGCGGCACCCGGTGCGGAGAACGCCGAGCCCGAGCCCGACCCGCGGTATGCCGCCGCCGAGGATGCGGTAGGCGCCGGAGACCTGGAGGGCGCGATCGCGGCGTACCAGGAGTTGTTGAAGCAGGACCCGAACGACGCCGAGGCCAAGGCCGGGCTGGCCCGGGTCCAGCTGGTCCAGCGGACCCGGGACGTACCGGCGGAGATCCGCACCCGCGCGGCCGACGACCCGACGGATGTGGAGGCTCAGCTGCTGGTCGCCGATGTCGACCTCGTCGGCGGTCACGTCGAGGATGCCTTCGACCGGCTGATCAGGACGGTTCAGGCGACCAGTGATGACGACCGCAACAAGGCCCGCCTGCACCTGCTCGAGCTCTTCGAGGTGGTCGGCGGCGATGACGAACGCGTCATCAAGTCGCGCCGGAAACTCATGGCCGCGCTCTTCTGACCCAGGTGTAGGGACTGGGCCGGTTACTTGATGGCGAGGACGTCGGCCGGCTGGATCTGCGGCGGCTCGCTGAGCAACCGGTCGGCGTTCTCCATCAGGGCTGCCGCGATCGGGCCGTTCAGATGGGCCTGCCGCTCGGTGTCCCCGGGGAACGCGTCGACGATCCAGAAGGTCGACTCGTCGGTGCGCAGCGCCATCCAGACCTCGGTGCCGGCCTCCTCGTTGGCGAGCGCAAGGGCGCCGGTGAGGAACTCGGCCACCTCGTCCTGGGTTTCCGGTTTGGCGATCATCTTCACCACGAGTCCGACCGAGACCATGGGACTTTCCTCTCTGTTCGGGGGATCGCTGTTCGCTGCGGGGATTCGCTAGTTTCGGGGGATCCGCTGCCGACGGTAGCCGCGCGCCGAATGAGTCACCAGTGGCAACGATTCACGCCTCGGTTGTGAACTATTGACGTTTCTGCTCCCAGGTGACGAGAATCATTCACATGAGCGCCGCCGAGTCGCGATCACCGAGCCTGGAGGCACGTATCCATGGCCTGCTCCCGGCGCTCAGTCCAGCTCAGGCCCGGGTCGCGCGGGAGGTGCTCCGCGACCCGGCCGCCGTCGCGGCCTCGACCATCGGTGAGCTGGCCGCCCGCTGCGGTACGTCGCTGCCCAGCGTGACCAGGTTCTGCGTCGCGCTCGGACTGACCGGGTACGCCGAGCTGCGGCTGGCGCTGGCCGCGGAGAGCGGGCGCAGCAGCACAAGCTGGGAGCGCGGAGCCGGTGCCGAGGTCGGACCCGGCGACAGCCTCGACGAGATCCTGCGCATCCTGCTCAAGGCCGACACCCGCGCCCTCGAGGACACCGTTGCCGAGCTGGACGTCGAGGCGCTCGGGCAGGCCGTCCGAGCGATCTCCGACGCCCGCCGGATCGACCTGTACGCGGTCGGTGGCTCGGCATCGGTGGCCGAGGACCTCCGGCTCCGGCTCCACCGGATCGGCCGTGGCGCCAACAGCTGGAGCGATGTGCACAACGCCCTCACCAGCGCGGCCCTGCTCGGCGCCGGTGATGTTGCCCTCGGCATCTCCCACACCGGTGAGACCATCGAAGTGCTCGAGCCCCTGCAACGTGCCGGTCGGCAGGGTGCCCGGACCGTTGCCGTCACCAACTATCCTCGCTCGCCCCTGGCCCGCGCGGCGGACATCGTGCTGGTCACGGCGGCCCGTGACGTCACGTTCCGCACCGGCGGCCTGGCCGGGCGGCACGCCCAGATGATCGTGCTCGACGCCCTCTACCTCGGGGTCGCACAGCTCGACTACACGCTCGCCGAGCAGGCGTTCGACATCACCGCGGACGCCGTCGCAGGTCATCGCACCAGGCATCGACCCACCTGATCCCTTCTCGACCGCCCTTTGGAGGAGACCCATGCACAATCCTGACCAGAGCCCCCACCAGTCTCTCGGCCTGAGCCGGCGCAGCCTGCTGCTCGGCGCCGGCGCCACCGCGGCCGCCGGCGCACTCAGTGCCGGTCCGGCCGCTGCCTCGACCCCAACCGCAGGATCGGTATCGGCGTCGGTATCGGCATCGGCGTCGGCATCGGCGTCGGCTGAGGCACCCGCTGCAGCCGCGATCCCTTCGCCTGACACACTGCCGTTGACCGGTGGTCCCGAGTTCCCGGTCGGGCTGTTCTGGCCGCCGCACCCCTACGCCAGCACGCCGCAACGGTTCGCCGAGATCGCCGAGGCCGGGTTCGACTTCATCGTCTCGGGGAACTACGCGGGTGACGGCAACATCTTCAAGTACCAGCTCGACCTGGCCCGAACGGCCGGGCTGAAGATGCTCATCTCGGACGACATCCAGATCCGGAACATGTCCCGCTGGTTCTCCATCTCAGACGACTCGGCGAGCTTCCTCAGCATCAGCCCGGCCGAGGCGCGGGAGTTCTACACCCGGGCCCGTAACGCGTACGGTCCCTACTCCTCGCTGGCGGGGTTCAACTTCTACGACGAGCCGGGGGCCGGCTGGTTCGGCACTCTCGCACGCGTGCTGGACGTGTCCCGCCAGCTCGCGCCCAGCCTGTTGCCGTACATCAACCTCTTCCCGTCCACGGACCCGACGTACTATCAGCGCTTCGTGGACCAGGTGAAGCCGTCGCTGATCTCGTTCGACCGATACCCCCTGCTGTCCGCGGGGCGCGAGGACGCGAACTACTTCAACAACTGGGCGATGGTGCGCAGCGCTGCGCTGAGCGGCGACATACCGGCATGGGTGTTCATCCAGACCCTTGCCTACAACAACCACCGTGAACCGACCGCCGCGGAACTGCTCTGGCAGGTCAACATCAGCCTTGCCTACGGCGCCAAGGGCATCCAGTACTTCACCTACTGGACACCCGAGGCCGCGCGCGGCGAGGGCTTCGGACCCGCGCTGATCACCGTGGACGGCGAACGCACGAACCGGTACTACGCCGCCAAGGAGATCAACACGACCTGGCTCCACCAGGTTGGGCGGGAGCTGAAGCCGTTGGTGTCCGAGTCGGTCGTGCACGCAGGCGAGAGCCCGCTTCCGAACGGCACCGTCGGCTTCAGTCCGACAGAGCTGGTCGGCGCGATCGCCGGGGAGCCGGTTGTGGTTGGCACGTTCCGCAGCCGTGATGCGACCGTCAAGGATCGCTGGTTGCTGGTCGCGAACCGCTCGCACAGCAACACCACCCATGCGGCAGTCACGGTCCGACCCGAAAATGTGGCCGGCATCGACGTGTTCCAGCCAAGCTCGCAGCAGTACACCCCCTGGCCGGGCAGCGGCGTCCCAGTCGAACTCGCGCCAGGCGCAGCCACCCTGCTCAAGCTACGAGTCAGCTGACCCACCCCCTCAGCTGCCCCACACCCTCAGCTGCCCCACACCCTCAGCTGCCCACTCGGCTCGTACGACATCGCTCAACCCTTTCCTTGTGCACCCACCAGCCACGCTGATGCGTTGCCGGCGGCTGGTGGGTGCTCAAAGTAGCCCGGGCGGTTCGACTTTGTGCACCGGCCAGTCACGCTGATGCGTTGCCCGTGGCTGGTGGGTGCTCAAGGTGGCCCGGGCGGTTCGAGCTTGTGCACCGGCCAGTCACGCTGATGCGTTGCCCGTGGCTGGTGGGTGCTCAAGGTGGCCCGGGCGGTTCGACTTTGTGCACCGGCCAGTCACGCTGATGCGTT
>DASTVQ010000101.1:0-24188 GCA_035759015.1 Kribbella sp. | reverse complement strand
CACTTGACCGCCGGCGAGGTGTGAGACTCGCCGCACCGGCAGCGCCCACGGGCGGCGGATCGACTAGCGTCTCCCCCTGTGACCGACCCCCGCCTGCCCACTCCGGGCGCGATCCTTCGGCGTACGACCGCCCGGGTGCTGCCTGTACGCCCGGACGGCAAGGTCTTGCTGCTGCACGGCTGGGACCCGATGCATCCGGACACGCCGTACTGGTTCACGATCGGCGGGGAGGTGGAGGCGGGTGAAACCACCGCCGAGGCCGGCAGCCGGGAACTGCGCGAGGAGGTGGGCATCGAGCTCGCCGCCCACCTGCTCGGCGAACCGGTGGCCACCAACACGATCGAGTTCGAGTGGGGCGGCTGCGCGATCATCCAGCACCAGACGTTCTTCGCGGTCGGCGTGGACGGGATCGAGGTGAGCTTCGCCAACCAGGACGAGCTCGAGCTGGAGACCATCAGCCATCACGGCTGGTGGCACCCGGACGACCTGGAGGCGACCGGTCAGGCCGCGCACCTCAGCATTCCCGGGCTGCTGCGCCGCGCGGTGACCGCGATCAGTGGGCGCGGGCCTTCTTGAGGACGGCCTTGGGGATCCCCTCGTCCACCCGGTACTGGCGCTGATCCAGGCGCTCGGCGCAACCGCGGTCTACAAGGCGCTTGAGGACGACCGGGCATTTCTTGCACCTCGGCTTGTCCTTGCAGCACTTCTTCTTCGCGGTCTTGGTCGGCACCTTGTCGAGTCTATGACTGTCCTCCTCACCGGAGCACGCGACCGCCGCGTCAGCCCGCGAGCTGACGGGTGAGGACCTCCCGGGCCTGCACGAGTGAAGGCCCGTACCAGGTCAGGTGCCGCCCCGACACGCACGCGGCCGGCCTGTCGAACGCCTCCGGCCCGTCCGCGGGCGAGAACGGGTACGGCTCGTCGGGCAACACGACCACGTCGTACGGCGGTAGTCCGCTGAGATCGATCCGCGGATAGCGCTCCGACGAATCGGCAAGGACATTGTCGACGCCGAGTCGGCTGAGGAGATCGCCGGCGAACGTGTCCCGCCCCAACGCCATCCACGGCCGCCGCCAGATCGGAATGACAGCTCGGCGTCGCTCCCTCTCGTTCGGCGCGGCCCAGACGGCTCGCGCCGCCGCCAGCCAGTCGGGTGTCTCCCCGGTGACGGCAAGCAGCATTCGACCTAGCGAGTCGAGCGCCGACGAGACCGTGGTGGGTGCGGTCACCCAGACCGCGACGCCGGTCGCTCGCAACGCGTCGAGGTCTTCTGCGCGGTTCTCCTCGGCGTTGGCGATCACCACGTCCGGCGCCAACTCGCGAATGGTGTCGAGAGCGGGATTCTTGGTTCCGCGGACCCTGGTCACCTGCAGGTCCGGTGGCTGCACGCACCAGTCCGTCGCGCCGACCAGCAATCGCCGATGAGTCGCGGCGATCGCCTCGGTCAACGAGGGCACCAGGCTCACCACCCGGCCGATCTCCGACGGCAGTCGAACGGTCACGCCGAGATCATCAGGCAGCGTTCGTCCGATCATCCGAGCCCCACTTTCACAGCCGTCCCTCGAGCCTTCGTAGCATCGTCGCACGGCCCATCGAAGAGCCGTGAAGGACTGCCACCGCTTTCGGCGAAAGGTCCGTTGCAGACAACGCGAAGCAGTATCGAAGGAGTCCGCGCGACAGCCGTTGCCCATGACAACGCTTTGCCGGAACCACGCGAATTGGCCGGTTCAGGCGCCGAATTCGCGCGTGTCGCGGATATTTCCTCAGCGGGCCTGATTGCGTTGGCGCTGCTCCGAAAACCCTGCTGTGCAAGGATTTCCGGCCTTGCTGCCCCGTCGGTGCGAGGCAAGCGCAGGACCTGTGGCGGCATCGGGTGCTTTACGTCGGCACCAAGTGTTGTCATCATCGTGAACGAGACGAGGAATCCACCGTGGTTTTCCTCAGCCGCACCAAGGAGGCAGAGTGCCAGCCAAGAAGGCAGCCGCAACGAAGGCGACAGCCAAGAGGGCCCCGGCCAGGAAGACCGTGGCCAAGAAGGCGCCGGCCAAGAAGGCCACCACCACAAAGGCTTCTCCCGCCAAGAAGACTGTCGCCAAGAAGACCAGCGCCGCGAAGAGCACCGCGGCGCGCAAGGTCACCGCAGCGAAGAAGACAGTGACGAGGAAGGTGAGTGCGGCGAAGAAGGCGGTGACGAAGGCCCCCGCCAAGAAGACCACCACCGCCAAGAAGACCACTGCCAAGAAAGCGCCCGCCCGGACGGCCGCGGCCAAGAAGACCGTGACCAGGAAGACCGTGGCCAAGAAGGCGCCGACCAAGAAGGTCGCCGCGAAGAGGGCCCCGGCCAAGACCGCGGCCAAGAAGACCACTGCCAAGAAGACCGTGGCCAGGAAGGCGCCGGCCACGAAGGCCGCCGCGAAAAAGGTGACTGCGAAGAAGGTGACCGCCAAGAAGGCCCCAGCCAAGAAGGCGCCGGCGCGCAGGACCGCCGCGAAGAAGGCCTGACCGCATCATGGTCGCCGAGCGACACGGCTGAGGGGCGCCACCGCGACGGTGGTGCCCCTCGATCACGCCGTGCGGGCGTCGTCGGTCAGTCGTCGTTCCAGCGCGGATCGTTGTCCCATGCCTCGTTGCGCTCCTCGACCTTCTCCAGCGCGCGGGCGGCCTCCGCCGGGGACCTGTACGGCCCGAGCCGGTCACCCGCCGAGCATCCCTCATAGGTTTCGACCTCGTGGTGCTTCACGCAGTAGTACCACTCGTTGCTGTGATCGTCAGCCATGGCTGATGGCCACCTCCCGGGGTCTCGAAGCAGCTTCCCGCGTACGGTTCCAACCTAGCGTCCGGCGGCCGCACTAGACTGCTCGTACCATGTCGCCTCTCACTCCCGGCACCATCTCGCCGCGCCGTCCGGTCCCCGCGTCCATCCCGCGGCCGGAGTACGTCGACCAGCCCGCGCCGACGCCCTTCCACGGGTCCTACGTCACCGATCCCGACACGATCGAGCGGATGCGGATCGCGAGCAAGCTGGCCGCGCAGGCTCTCGCCGCCGTCGGTGCGGCCATCGCGCCCGGCGTGACCACCGACGAGCTCGACGCCGTGGGCCACGAGTTCCTGGTGGAGCGGGGCGCCTACCCGTCCACCCTGGGCTACCGCGGCTATCCGAAGTCGCTGTGCACGTCGGTGAACGAGGTGATCTGCCACGGGATCCCGGACGACCGCCCGCTCGAGGACGGCGACATCGTCAACATCGACATCACGGCGTACCTGGACGGCGTGCACGGCGACACCAATGCCACGTTCCTCGTCGGCGACGTCGACGAGGAGAGCCGGCTGCTGGTGGAGCGGACCCGCGAGGCCCTGAACCGTGGCATCAAGGCGGTCAGGCCCGGCCGCCAGGTGAGCATCATCGGCCGCGTGATCGAGTCGTACGCGAAGCGCTTCGGCTACGGCGTGGTCCGCGACTTCACCGGTCACGGCATCTCCACGTCGTTCCACTCCGGGCTGATCATCCCGCACTACGACGACGAGCGGTTCGACGATGTGATCGAGCCGGGCATGACCTTCACGATCGAGCCGATGCTGACGCTGGGGACCTACGACTACGACCTTTGGGACGACGGCTGGACGGCCGTCACGAAGGATCGCTCCCGCACCGCCCAGTTCGAGCACACCCTGGTCGTCACCGACACCGGCGCCGAGGTCCTCACCCTGCCGTAGCAGCATCCGCGACCACGGCGCGGCCGAACGCGACCGTCTCCCGTGCGTCGCGGACGGTGAAGGTCTGCGTGGTGCCCGCACGGTGGTCGATGCATCGCTCGCACAAGGACGCCCAGGCAGGGAATCGAGCGGCGCCGTGACGCCCGGCCGCGGTCTTCGACACGATCTCGCCGGTGGTGAGCAACGCGTGCAGCCGAGGGACGCCCAGCACGCACCACGGCACGACCCACTCCTCCAGCGTCTCGTGGTCCGGCCGCCCGTCGATGTGCTCGGCGATCGAGTCGAGCGTCGGAACCCAGTACGACATGAGGTTCGCGCTGGTGTAGTCCCGCAGCGCCTGCTGGTCGTCGTGGACCAGCAGGTCGGGTGCGGTCCGCACAGGCAGGGACGCGCGCGCCATCTCCGACCACAGCACGGGTGACACCGGGCCACCGAGCGGTGCCTCCTTGAACACGCCGTCCAACGTGAACACCACCGGCTTCGACCGGTCCGGCGGCAAGGCCAGATCGGCAGCCGTCAAGTAGGCCACGTCGAACGCCGGCTTCGAGGGCAGAGCCGCGTGGACCGACCGCACCGGGTCGGGGTCGTCGAGCGGCTCCGTGAGGATGACGACACCATCGATGTCGCTGGTCTGCGGATGAAAGTCACCCAAGGGCACTGAACCGGTCAGGTACAACCCACTCACGCGGCCGGGCAGCGCTTCGTCGACCAGCTGCAGGTAGAGGGAGGTCGTCGAGGCGACGGCCTCCGGAAGCGTGGCGCTCACCGGTTCGAGGCAGTGCGGACGAAGGCAGCCAGGTCGGTCGACTGCTGGATCCGCGAGGGCTCGTGCACATACATCATGTGCCCCGCGGGGTAGTAGGCGGTCTCGATGTTCGCCCGCAGCTCGTCCGGGATCCGCAATCGGGACAAGGTGTACTCGGTCGCGAAGTACGGCGTCGCGCCGTCGTAGTGCCCGCAGGCCACAAGCACCTTGAGGTGCGGGTTCGCCCGCATCGCCTCCGCGAGCTTGTCCGCCACGGTCACCTGGGCGTTCTCGAACTCCTTGAACGACCACCCCTCGTTCACCGATCCGCTCAGCACCTCGTAGGGCAGGTCGTTGAGGTACTCCAGCTCCGCGCGCACGTAATGGTTGAGCGCCGCCGTGTAGGGCCCCATGATCGCGCTGAACGACGGGTCGTCGGCGAAACGTTCGCGGGCTGCGTCGGGATCCCAGCCGGTGAAGCGACCGTCCAGCCGCCCGACCACCTGGCGACGCGAGCGCAGCAGCTCGGTGAAGAACCGGACGTGCTCGATCCGCAGGTCCGCCCGGTCGACGTAGTCCTCCGACAGGCCCGTCAACGCGGCTAGGCGAGCGACCACCCCGGCACGATCCTCGGGCGCCAGCCGGCTCCCCTGTGCCAAGGCCCGCGGGTACTCGCCAGCGGCGAACTCCTCCGCCTCGGCCAGCAGATCCTCCAGCGGCCGATCGCCGTGCACGCCGTGGTAGTGCGCGATCGCCGCGTACGTCGGCAGATACAGCGGGTACGGCAGATCGTTGCCCTCAGCAAACACGATGGTGCCGAACTCGAGCACGCTGGAGATCAGCATCAACCCGTTCAGGTACATGCCGTACCGCGCCTGCAGGTGCGCCGCCAGCCCCGCCGCACGCGTCGTACCGTAGGACTCGCCGGCGAGGAACTTCGGCGACATCCAGCGGCCGTTGCGCGAGGTCCACAACCGGATCACCTCACCGACGGACTCCAGGTCCCGGCCGAAGCCGTGGTACTCGCCCGGCTTCTCCCCCGCGACCGCGCGCGAGTAGCCCGTGGACACCGGATCGATGAACACCAGATCGCTGTGCTCCAGCAGGGTCTCGGCGTTGTCCACCAGTCCGTACGGCGGCGCGGCCAGCTCGCCGGCATCTCCCGACACCACGCGGCGTGGGCCCAGCAGCCCGAGGTGCAACCAGATGCTGGACGAGCCCGGACCGCCGTTGAAGGCGAAGGTCACGGGCCGCTCGGTGACATCGGCGCCATCCAGCGTGTAGGCGGTGAGGAACACTTCGGCCTTCGGCTGGTGCCCGTCGAACTTGCCATCGGTGAGCACCTCTTGGCGGAGCACGATCCGACCGGTGTCGGCGGTGTACCTCAGCTTGCGCCGCCCCACGGTCAGCGTGTGCTGGGTCGTCTTCAGATCGTCGACGGGCCCTTGCCCTGACTCGGCGGTAGCGTCCCGCTCGGGCGCCTCCGCATCGGTCTTTCCCTTTGCCGCGGTTTCCTTTGCTGCCGTCTTCTTGGTGCCTCGCTCAGCCGTCGCCATGCGGAGACCCTATCCAAGGTCCGTCAGCCAGACCGTTGACAGTGCGTCGAGGTGCCTACACCGTTCAGGATGCCGGTCTTCGTACCCACACATCACCACCACGCCAACAGCAGAGTGGCCGGGGCAACCACCTTCACCCTTCGTCACCGACGTCGAGGCCGCGATCGCCCGGGCGAAGGTGGCCGCAGACGAGAAAGAGGTGTCGGCGTGGCCGCCGGCCACGCTGAGCCGCAGGAATCGTTCCCGGGGCGCTCCAGCAGATACCCTGGAGTGGAACGGGCCGGTCGGGCGATCGCGTCGTTCACCGGTATTGTCGCGGTTTCGCGATCAACCGGTGCTCGCCGAGGAAAGTCCGGACTCCACAGGGCAATGTGGTGGGTAACGCCCACCCGGGGCAACCCGCGGGACAGTGCCACAGAAAGCAGACCGCCAGCGGCTCCGGTGGACCCGTGGTTCAGCGGAGTGCGGGTAAGGGTGAAACGGTGGTGTAAGAGACCACCAGCTCCACAGGTGACTGTGGAGGCTCGGTAAACCCCACGTGGAGCAAGGCCAAGAAGGGTGGCGGGCGACCGCCGCCCGCGCGAGCGTTCGAGGGCTGCCCGCCCGAGCTCGCGGGTAGGCCGCTGGAGGTGCCCGGCAACGGTCACCCTAGATGGATGGTCGCCGGTTGGACGCGCCGCGAGGCGCGCCCAGCCACAGGATCCGGCTTACAGACCGGCCCGTTCTCTTCTCCCGCTCAGCGGCGGCGATCTGCGTCCTGACCTGCGGAGACGCAGCATGCTTCGACGTGATCCAGCGGGCCTTGGCCGACGGTACGCAGACGGAACAAGTGAACCCGCAACGCCGATTGGCCTGCCTGTTGGCATGTACATACGCGTGACGCAACGTGTGCGTCATCGCCCACGGTTCGTCTGCGATCGGGTGCCGCGCAGGCGCGGCCTCGCCTGAACCGGCCGTCAGCGCTCGTAGCGGTCGTGGCGGGTGTAACGCCAGCGCGCGTCGTGACACTACAACGGCAGAACGAGTCTCCGAGCCGCAGTACCCGCAGGGTGCGTATGGAGCAGAGGCCAACAGGGGAGACGAAATGCCCGACCCAGCCCCACCTGACATGTCTGAGGACGAGATCCGGTCGCGCCGCGACTCGTTGCCCGGAGGACCGCCGGCACGTCTTCGAGGGCTGGCTCCGCCACACGCACCACCTCGACGGCGAGCGCATCGAATCCGACGTGGACGCCAGAAATGAGCGAACAGCAGACAGAGAGGCGCCAGGTGCAGGTGTGGTTCGGCAAGCACGTGATCGCGTCCTACGTCGCGGACCCGGAGCACGCCGAGCGGTACGCCGCGGCGATGGACAAGCGGTACGCCGGACTGAAGATCACGAACGAACCGGTGCCGTTGCCGACGCCGGCAGAGCTGCAGCCGATCCCGTCGGATCGCCTCTGGGGCACGGTCGCCCCTCACTGACCGGTCAGGGCGCCGGGGCTTCACCCCTCCCCGGGCCTCGGCGTCCTGGCCGTCCCAATCCGCACGACCCATCGGAGTGAGCAGGAACTCAATCCATGTCTGAGTGGTTCCCGCACGCCCAGCTCCAAGCTCCGCCGCCGAAGAAGCGCACTGCCCGGAACGTGTTCCTGGGCGTGCTCGGCCCGTTCACCCGCAACAGTCGTCGCGGAGCCTGATGCTCGGGTCACCGGCCTTGGCGCCGAGACCGGTCGTCCGCCCCTTCGGTTCCTCCCAGTCCTCCTGGCGGCCCAACGCGGTCAGGTCGAGCGCGTTGGTGGTGAAGCCCATCGAGTCGGCGCCCCGCCCGTAGGTCGAGTACGTGTGGTGCACAGCGTCCTCGACCCGCAGGAAGCAGCTCATCCCGTGCAGGTCGAACGGCTGCTCGCCCTGCAGGTGCCCGGTGGCCTCCGGGCCGAGCGCTTCCCACTCGGCCTTGGTCCGGTAGTTGTACTCCAGCGGCGCGACCGAGTCGTCCAGCGTGACGTGGAAGTCGTAGTTGAAGTCGCTGCCATGCGACGAGTACCAGGGAAACGTCCAGCCCATCCGCTGCTTGAACTTCGCGATCTTCGCGTACGGCGCCCGCGACACCGCGGCGAAGGTGGTCGCCCGCTCGTTCAGGTGGACCAGGTGCCCGATGTCGTCGACGAATCCCGAGCAGTTCGGGCAGCCCTCCTCCCACTCGGGCTGGAACATGAAGTGGTACACCACAAGCTGGAGCCGGCCCTCGAACAGGTCGAGCAGGCCGACCCGCCCGCCCGGCCCCTCAAAGGTGTACTCCTTGTCGATCCGCACCATCGGCAACCGGCGGCGGTCGGCGTTCAGCGCGTCCCGCCGGCGGGTGAACTCCTTCTCCTCGGCCAGGAACTTCCTCCGGGCGGTCAGCCACTCCTCACGCGACACGACCTCTGGCAGGTTCATCCATCTCTCCTGAGCACAGGCACCCCCGACGGGTGCGTCCAGTCGGGACGTCGGACCCGCCCGCCGCCAGCTCGACATTCCCGAGCCCTTACCTCGGGGTGGGCTCCAGGTCGACCTCGTAGGTCTGTCCGACCAGGTCGACGCCGAAGCTGTGGTGCGGCTCCTCCCCCGTCAACCGGAACCCCCTCGCCAGGTAGAGCCGGCGCGCCGCCACCAGCGGGTCGTTCGTCCACAGCACCATCCGCTGGTACCCAGCGGATCGCGCGAACTCCAGGCAGGTATCGACCAGTGCTCCGCCGATACCGTGACCGCGGCCGTCGGGATGCACCAGGAGGATCCGCAGCTTCGCGGTGGCGTCGTCCGGGCCGCGTACGCAGAAGATGCAGCCCACCCGCCGGCCGTCCAGTTCGGCGATCCAGCCGGCCTCCCGGTCCGGATCGTGGTCGGCGGCGTACTCTGCCACGATCTCGGCGACCAGTGCCTCGAACGACCGGTCCCAGCCGTACTCCGCCGCGTAGATCTCGCCGTGGGTCATCACCACCCAGCCCAGGTCTCCCGGCCGGTCCGCCCGGCGGATCACCACCTCGCCCATGAAACCTCCCACCCATCTGCCCGAAACCATCGTCGAGCTACTGACACGATCGTTTCAGTAAGCCACACTGGACCCCATGACGTCCACCCCTTCCGCCCGACAGCAGGAGCTCATGGAGCTGGCCTACGGATATGTGCTGGAGCGCGGACTGGCCGAGCTGTCGCTGCGGCCCCTGGCGGCGGCGATCGGCTCCAGCCCGCGGGTCCTGCTCTTCCTGTACGGCAGCAAGGACGGGCTGGTGCGCGCTCTCCTGGCCCGCGCCCGCACTGCCGAGCTGGACTACCTCGCCCGCCTCAGGACGTCATACGGAGGTCGGCAGGGCCTGGACGAGGTCGCGCGGGAAGTGTGGGGCTGGTTGGCGGCCGACGAGCACCAGGCGCTGCTCAAGCTCTGGGTGGAGGCGTACGGCCGGTCGCTGATCGACCCGGCCGGACCGTGGAGTGGATTCGCACGCTCGACCGTAGATGACTGGCTGGACCTGCTGGCGGAGTCCCAGCCGCCCGCCGAACGCCATACCGCCGAGGGCAGCGCTCAGCGCACGCTGGTGCTCGCCGTCCTACGTGGTGCGCTCCTCGACCTGCTGGCCACGGGCGACGTACGCCGGACCACAGGGGCGGTCGACGCCTTCCTCGCCGGCCGGCAAGCAGCTCACTCGGAGAGCTGAAAGGCGACTGTCCGCTTGGTTATGTCCGCCTCGACAAGCCTGACCCGGACCGGCTGGCCGAGCGGCAGGGTCGCCGTGCCGGAGACACGTCCCTCGATCGCGAGCGTCGAGAGGGCGACGACGCCCCGGGTCGGGTCACGGTCGTCGACGTCGGTGATCACGCCGTCGAAGTCCTCGCCCAGCCGGTCCACCACCAGGCCCGCCTCGACCATGCTGACGATGGAACGCTCGTACGCGTTCGCCTTGCGGGCGCACTCCTCCATGATCTTGGGGATGTCGTCCATCGACTCCCGGATCCACTGCGGCACCTCCTGGTCCGCGCACAGGGCCACGCAGATCTCGCCGGTCCAGCGGTCCACCAGCCGCCGCAGCGGCGCCGTGACGTGCGAGTACTCGGACTTCATCGCCGCGTGCTCGGGTTGCTCGGGCACACCACCGGAGAAGGACGTGTACCCCGCGCCGCGGAACAGCACCGTGCAGGCCGCCAGCATCGCCGCGTGCGCCGGCACCTTCGGGTCCAGCGCGTGGATGAACTCCGCGTACGACGTACCGATCGGCCAGGCGATGCCGAGTGCCTTCGCCGTGTTCTCCAGCTTGCGGCGCACCTGGTCCTGTGAGTCCGGCAGCGTTCGCAGGATGCCGATCTCGGCGTACATCATCAGGTGCGCGGCGGCCATCCCGGTCAGCAGCGAGATCTGCGCGTTCCAGCCCTCCACCGGCAGCGGCGCGCGGAACTCGAGGTTCCACTCGTGACCGTTGGTCACGATCTCCTGGTCCGGGATGGGCAGGTTCACGCCGCCGCGCTCGCGCTCGCGCTGCTCCCGCAGCCGGCCGACCTGGCGGAGCAGCTGGAGCGACTCGACCGCCGTGCCGGCATCCAGGTCGCGCTGCACGGCGGCATAGTCCAGCTTCGCGCGCGACTTCACCAGGGCGCGCCGGACGACCACATCGGTGCCCTCGCCGGCCGAGTCGACCGCGATCGTCCAGAGCAGCGCCGGACGGGGCTCGCCGGGCAACAGCGAGGCGGCCCCCTCCGAGAGCACAGGCGGGTGCAGCGGGGTGCGCTTGTCCGGTGCGTAGAGCGTCTCGCCCCGGCGGCGCGCCTCGGTGTCGATCGGATCCCCCGGCCGCACGAAAGCGGCCACGTCGGCGATCGCGTAGTGCACGGTGTAACCCTCGGCGGAGCGCTCGATGTACAGCGCCTGATCCAGGTCCATCGAGCCGGGCGGGTCGATCGTCACCAGCTCGAGGTCGGTCCGGTCCTCGTCGGGCAGCCGTGGGCCCGCCGCCGCGGCGTGCGCGGCGGCCAGCACGTCGGCCGGGAACTCGGCCGGCACCTCGAGCTCGGTGCGGATCGCCTGCAGCGACGCGCGGAAGACCTCGGGGACCTGCTCGGCGAAATGCACCCTTTGCAACGGCACGCGGGCCTCCGTCCACTCTGCGACCCGTACGTCGTTGTACGGCCCGCAGGGTCAGACTAGCGAGGGCTGCAGGTTGAAGCTGCGCAGGGACGGCACGCCGTCGGCGTACCAGTGGATCTCGGTGATCGAGGCCGGCCGCAGCTCCATCCGGAACAGCGACGACAGCGGGGCCTGCAGCACCGAGCGCACCATCAGCTTGATCGGCGTGACGTGGCTGACCACGACGACCGTCCGCCCCGGGTACGTGGACAGCACCCAGTCGCGCGCCGACCGGACCCGCCGGGCGCACATCTCGAACGACTCACCGCCCGGCGGCGCGACGGCTGTCGAGGCCATCCAGGCGTTCAGTGCCTCCGGCCACTTCTGCTGCACCTCGGCGAAGGTGTAGCCGTCCCACTCCCCGAACGAGCACTCCTGCCACGCCTGGGACACCACCGCGTTCAGCCCGAGCGCCTCCGCCACGACGGAGGCCGTCTGCCGGCTGCGCTGCATCGGCGACGACACCACCGCGTCCACACCGCCGATGCTCGCCAGGTACGACGCCGCCGCCCGCGCCTGGGCCTGGCCGGTCTCGCTCAGCGCCGGGTCGTCCCCACCAGAACCCGAGAAGCGCTTGTCAACGGTGTGCGGGGTCTCGCCGTGGCGCAGGAAGAACACCCGCGTCGGTGGCTCCGCCTCGCCTCCCCAACCCTGCCACGCCTTCTCCAGCTCCGGCGGCTCGGCCTGCGGACCCGCGGTGGCGCTGGTCGCGGCGGGCGCGGCCGCCTCAGTAGGGCGGGGCGGCGGGATCGGCTTGCCGTCCAGTGCCAGGTTCGCCAGCGCGTCGGCAGCCGCGTTCTGCAGCCGGGGCACCCAGGTCCACTCGGTGCCGAACGGCGCGAGCGACTGCGCCTTGATCGCCAGCGGCCTCATGTCCGGGTGCTTGATCTTCCACCGGCCGGCCATCTGCTCGATCACCAGCTTGGAGTCCATCCGGACCTCGATCGAGGCCTCGGGCGCGACCTCTGCGGCCAGTTCCAGCCCGGCGATCAACCCGCTGTACTCGGCGACGTTGTTGGTGGTGACCCCGAGCCTCTCGGCCTTCTGGGCCAGCACCTCGCCGGTGGCCGCGTCCCGCACGAGTGCGCCGTACGCGGCGGGTCCCGGGTTGCCGCGGGACCCGCCGTCGGCCTCGACGATGACGTGCGCGGGTCCCCGGCCGGCCCCTCGGCTCACGCGCCGGTCTCCGCGGTCCGGACCAGGATCCGGCCACACTCCTCGCAGCGCAGCACCACGTCGGGCGCGGCGGACTTGATCCGGCCCAGGTCGGACGGGTTCAGCTCCATCCGGCAGCCCATGCAGCGCTTGCCGACCAGCGGCGCCGCCCCGATCCCGCCGTGTCGTTCGCGCAGCTTCTGGTACGTCGTGACGAGATCCGCGGGCAGTTCCGCCAAGGCCTTGGCCCGCTCGTCGCCCAGCCCGGCCCGCTGCTGGTCCAGCTCCTTGAGCGCGGCGTCCCGGGCGGTTTCCAGCTCGCTCTGCCGTCCCGCGAAGGCGTCGGCCCGGGTCCGCAGGTCGGCCTGGACCCGCTCGGCCGCCTCCAGCCGCTCCATCACCTCGAGCTCGGCGTCCTCCAGGTCGGAGATGCGCCGCTCCAGCGACACGATCTCGTGCTGCAGACCCGACAGGTCCTTCGGCGAGGTGACCTGGCCGGAGTCCAGCCGCTGCTGGTTGCGCGCCCGGCGCTGCCGGACCTGCTCGACATCGGTGTCGGCCTTCTTCTGCTCCCGCTGCAGGTCGCTGACCTCGGTGTCGGCCGTGACGAGCTCGCGATCGACCACGGCCTTCTCCCGGGCCAGCTCGGCCAGGGCCGCGTGCTCGGGCAGGGACTTGCGTTTGTGCGCGACCTGATCCAGCTGCAGGTCAAGATCCTGCAGGTCCAGCAACCGGCGTTGGACAGCGGGCTCGGCGTTCAGAGTCGGCTCCTTACTAGCTTTCAGTTGTCGGCACCAGCGCTCGGTCGGCTACAGCCGTAGCGTCCAGGCGTCGGTGCAATACGTCGAGATGTGAGTGTCCACGCTACTGCCCTGCTGTGCCAAGGCCGTGGTCAGGAGCCGTTCCGCGTCCGCCAGCCAGGGCCACTCGCTCGCCCAGTGCGCCACGTCCACCAGGGCCGGCCCCTCGTCGTACGCGCGCGCCTCGGTCGCGGGGTGGTGTCGCAGGTCGGCGGTGACATACGCGTCCACGCCGGCCGACCGGACCCGGTCGAACTCGGTGTCGCCCGCTCCCCCGACCACCGCGACGGACTCGACGATCCGCTCCGGGTCCCCCGACACCCGTACGCCGTGCTGGGTCGGCGGCAGCGCCTTCGCCACCCGCGCGGCGAACTCCCGCAGCGGCATCGGCGTGGTCAGGTTCCCGATCCGGCCGCCGCCGAGGCTGCCGGGCAGGGACGCCAGCTCGAACACGTCGAAGGCCGGCTCCTCGTACGAGTGCGCGGCCCTCAGCGCCTCGACCACGGCCCGGCGGCGGTGCCTCGGCAGCACCATCTCGACCCGCGACTCCTCGACCCGCTCGATCTCGCCGACCGCACCGATGGTCGGAGTGGCGCCTGCCAGCGGACGGAAGGTGCCCTCGCCGGTGGCGCTCCAGGCCGCGCGCTCGTAGTCGCCGATCCGGCCGGCGCCCGCCTCGGCGAGCGCGTCGATCATGGCCTGCGTCTCCGCGAGCGGTACATACACCACGATCTTGTCCACCGGCGCGGCCGGCAGCGGCTTCAGAGGGCGCGTGCCGGTCAGCCCGAGCGCTGCCGCGAGCGCGTCGCTGACCCCCGGGTTGGCGTTGTCGGCATTCGTGTGGCAGACGTGCAGGGCGGTGCCCGACCGGATCAGATCGTGCACGACCCGGCCCTTGGGCGTCGTGGCCGCCACGCTGTTCACGGCCCGCAGCAGCAACGGGTGGTGCGTGACCAGCAGGTCGAAGTCCCCTTCGATCGCCTCGTCCACCACCACCCGCATCGGGTCGACGGCGAACAGGATCCGCCGCACCGGTGCCTCGGGATCGCCCGTCACGAGACCGACGGCGTCCCAGCTCTCCGCCCAGGACGGGTCGTACAACCGGTCCAGGACGGCGATCACGTCACGAAGGGTCGCAGTCACATGCCCATCCTGCCGCAGCACTCAGAAGTATCTGCTGATGATGTCGACCGTCAGCGGTTCGAGGGTCGCCAGCTGCCTCGGGTTCACCACCGCGTTGGCTCGCCGACCTCAGAGCCACCCGGCCCGCAGCCTGCCAGGAGGAGCGCCAGGACGACCAGCGACGCCAGTCCCGGGAGCGAACGGCCCGACCTCACGCCGGAACCCCACCGCCCGAAACACATTCGGCCACCCTACGATTCATCCGGCTCCCGGCGCGTCAAGGCGGTCGCCACGGCCTCCAGGACGACGAGGTTGCGCCCGGCAGTGACTGCCGCCGGAACACCGGCCGGAACCAGCGCACGATCCTCCGGGATGCCGGTGCACAGCACGAACACTGCGCCCCGGTGTCCCGCCAGCAACCGCGGCAGCGCGTCCCGCATCCACGGCGTACGGATGGCGTCCTGGACAGCGACGACGAGTGGCCGTCCGGAGGCCGCCGCCTGTGCCTCCCGGAGGGCGGCCTCATCCGCACCACGAAGCACGATCCCGGCCGACCCGGGCGCGATGCGCGCGAACACCTCGGGCAAGCCGCTGAAGTACGGGTTCCAAGCCGGATGCAGCCCCTGCGTCAGATCCACCACGTACGGCGAGGCGCCTATTGCGGGCCATTGCTGACCGGCCACCGTGCGGGCGGCGACCGCCCGGATGGGAGCGCCGCCGAGCCCGGGCAGCCGCGGGCGGCTCCCCAAAGACGTCGCCAGCGCGCGGACTCGGGCCGCGGCATCAGCCAGCCGTTCGGCGTCGAGAGAGCCGTCGTTCACCGCATCGACCAGTCGCGCGGTGAGCAGCCGCGGGTCGGCCTCGCCGATCGCCACCATGGCCAGATCGGCACCGGCCCGGATCGACGCGACGGCAGCGTCCTCGATCGACCGGGTCGCGGTGATGGCTCCCATCTCCAGCGCGTCGGTGGTGATCACGCCCGTGAAGCCGAGTTCCTCCCGCAGCAGGCCGGTGAGGATCCGCCGGGACAGCGAGGCCGGCGCGTCGTCGTACGCGGAGAAGACGATGTGAGCGCTCATCACCAGGTCGGCGCCCGCCGCGACGGTCGCGGCGAACGGCGCGAGCTCGACGGCGGTCACCTCGGCGACCGACCGGTCCACCCGCGGCAGCGCCAGGTGAGAGTCCACGGCCACGTCGCCGTGACCCGGAAAGTGCTTCGGGCAGGCGGCGATGCCGGCCTCCTGCACCCCTTCGACAAAGGCCACACCGTGTCTGGACACGAGCTCCGCGGTGGTGCCGAACGACCGGGTCGAGATGATCGGGTTCGCCGGGTTGCTGTTCACGTCGACCGAGGGCGCGAGCATCACGTCGATGCCGAGCGAGGCCAGGGTCGCGGCCGCGTCCCGGGCCGACGCCCGGGTCAGGTCCGGGTCGTCCAGCTCGCCCAGGGAACGGGGGGAGGCCAGTGGCCACGGGTTGGCCGGTGCGAGGTGGCTGAACTCGCCGCCCTCATGGTCGATCGCGATCAACAGGTCGGGCCGTTCCGCCCGCAGGGCCGCGGTCAGGGTGGCGACCTGGTCGGCGTCGGCGACGTTGCGGGTGAACAGGATCACCCCGGCCAAGCCGGCGGCGACGGCACGGCGGAGGTCGTCCGGCGCGGTGGTCCCGGTGAAGCCGACGATCAAAGTGCCCGTGGCGTCGCGGTCCAACGGGTCGCCCATGGTCATACCCCTTCCTGAGGTCCACGTCTACGCGGGCTTCGTCGTGTCGATACCGCCCGAGCGCCTGCAGGTTACCCGTGGTTCTTCCGCGGGCAGAAGTGTGCAGGTAATCGTTTCCCACGACACTACGGAGCCGCCATGTCCGTCGTTCCTGTCTCCCGTCGATCGCTGCTCGCCGCGTCCGCCGCCACCGCGGCTGCGGCCGGCGTCGGTGCCCTCCAGCCCGGTACGGCTGCCGGCGCGGACGTCCTCCAGACCGGTTCCTCGGCCGGCCCCGCAAGTCCGCTGGGCGACCCGTTCACGCTCGGCATCGCCTCGGGCGATCCGGACTACCGCAGTGTCGTGCTGTGGACCAGGCTCGCTCTCGAGCCGTTGGCGGCCGACGGCCTGGGCGGCGAACCGCTGTCGATGGCGTTCGTGTCTTGTGCCAGCTACCCCGCCGGCTACTTCACGGCGTACCGGCGGCTGGCCGAGGAGCACCCGTCGCTGATCCTGCATCTCGGCGACTACATCTACGAGAGTGGCGGCGGCACCGGAGACCGTACGCACTCGCCGTCCAAAGAGATCTGGACGCTCGCCGACTACCGGGTCAGGCATGCTCAGTACCACGCGGACGCCGACCTCCAGGCGGCGCACCGGGTGGCGCCGTGGGTCGTGGTCTGGGACGACCACGAGCTGGAGAACAACTACGCCGACGAGATCCCGTCACCGCCCGGTCAGCCCGGCTTCCTGGAGCGCCGGGCCCCCGCCTACCGGGCGTACTACGAGAGCATGCCGCTGCGCCGGACCAGCATCCCGCGGGGTATCGACATGCAGATCTACCGCCGGATCGAGTGGGGCCGCCTGGCCTCGTTCCACATGCTCGACACCCGGCAGTTCCGCGACGACCAGGCCTGCAACGACCAGACCTCGGACTGCCCGACGGCTCTCGACTCGGCCCGCTCCATCACGGGGCCGGAGCAGGAGCAGTGGCTGCTGGACGGAGTCGGCCGGTCGTCGGCGATCTGGGACGTGATCGGCCAGCAGGTGTTCTTCGCGGCCCGAGACTTCACGGCCGGCCCGGCGGTCAGCTACAGCATGGATGCCTGGGACGGGTACGTCGCCTCGCGTGGGCGCGTCCTCGAGGGCATCCGCGAGCGTGGCGTGACGAACCCGGTCGTGCTCACCGGTGACGTGCACAAGCACTATGCGAACGACCTGCTCGCCGACTTCCGTGACCCCGACTCGGCCACAGTCGGGGTCGAGCTGGTGACCAGCTCGATCACCTCCGGCGGCAACGGGCAGGACATGCCGACCGGGGGCCGGCTCCAGCTGGACGACAACCCGCACATCAAGCTGATCAACAACCAGCGCGGCTACGTCACGACGCGGATCGAGCGGGACAGCCTGCGGGCGGACTTCAGGGTGCTGCCGTACGTCACCACGCCGGATGCTCCGGTCAGCACCCGGGCCTCCTTCGTGGTCGAGCAAGGCGCGCCGGGCCTCAATCCGGTCTGACCACGGTCCGCGGCACTGCGGTCCGGTGACCCGGACCGCGTTGCCCGCGGCGATCGACCGCGGCGAAGGGCGGATTCGGACCGATCGTCGCAGGGGTGGGATGGCCCTTGCTCCATCGTCAGGGCCCGGCTCTGAGACCATCGTTGTCAGTGACATTCAGTGGCGATGGAGCGGTGAATTGAGCACATTGTAGTGCGATTGGGCCCCACGGGCGCACTAACCTCTCGCTGTATCGGCTGGTTCCCGATAACGTTGTCTCGACCTGACCACGCTCGATGGGGCCCACCGTGACCTTGCAGATCTCCCGCGTCTCCTCACCCGAACTCTTCGTCGGCACCGACGAGGATCCCCGCCAGCTCCTCCGCGTGGAGCTGGACCGGGCTTCCGCCGACGGCGCCCTGACCGTTCGCGTGGACGGCGCGGGCGTCTCCGGCACCGCGGACCTGGCCGCCGGGGACGGGCCAATGACCCTCGAGGTGCCGCTGGAGCTCGCGGCCGATCTCCGTACGTCGTACGGAACCGCCGTGGCGGCAACGGTGACGGTGCTGGCCGACGGCCGGGAGCTCGCGCGCGACAGCGGGACCGTCGTGGTGGCCGAGCCGGGCTGGACAATGGTGATGGTGTCCCATTTCCACTACGACCCGGTCTGGTGGAACACGCAGGCGGCGTACACGACGAGCTGGGACCTGCAGGGGCCGGACGGCACCACCCGGCCGGTCTACACGCACAACGCCTTCTCGCTGGTCGACGCGCACCTGAAGCTCGCGCTGCGCGATCCGGCGTACTGCTTCGTGCTGGCGGAGCTGGACTACCTAAAGCCGTACTTCGACACGTTCCCCGAGCAGCGCGCGGTGCTGCGCCGGCTGATCGCCGAGGGCCGGGTCGAGATGATCGGCGGCACCTACAACGAGCCGAACACCAACCTGACGGGCGCCGAGACCACGATCCGCAACATCGTCTACGGCGTCGGCTACCAGCGCGACATCCTCGGCGGGGACCCGCGCAACGCCTGGCAGCTGGACGTGTTCGGGCACGACCCGCAGTTCCCGGGCTACCTCGCAAAAGCCGGGCTGACCGGCAGCGCCTGGGCGCGCGGACCGTTCCACCAGTGGGGCCCACTGCGGCTGGCCTGGGGCGAGCCGAAGGCCGGCAGCGCCACGGTGATGCAGTTCGCCAGCGAGTTCGAGTGGATCAGCCCGAGCGGTGACGGAGTACTGACGCACTACATGCCCGACCACTACGGCCCGGGCTGGGAGCTGCAGCACGCGCCGAGCGTGGAGGCAGCCGGCGAGACGGCGTACCAGCTGTTCGCCACCTTGAAGACGGTGGCGGCCACGAAGAACACGCTGCTGCCGGTCGGCGGCGACTACACCCCACCGAACAACTGGATCACCGCCCTGCACCACGACTGGGCCGCTCGTTACACGTGGCCGAAGTTCGTCTGTGGCACCACCAAGCACTTCATGGACCGGGTCCGGGCCGAGCTGGCGACCGAGGGGCGCAGGCCCTCGCCGCAGTCGCGGGACATGAACCCGATCTACACCGGCAAGGACGTGTCGTACATCGACACCAAGCAGGCCCAGCGCGCCGCCGAGGTGGCCGCGGTCGACGCGGAGAAGCTCGGCACGTACGCGGATCTGCTCGGGCTGGGCACGTTCGCCGAGGCCGCGCTGGACAAGGCCTGGCGGCAGCTCGCGTACGGCGCGCATCATGACGCCATCACCGGCTCGGAGTCCGACCAGGTCTACATCGACCTCGTCACCGGCTGGCGCGAGGCCCACGACCTCTCCGACGCTGCCCGGACCGCCGCGCTCGACGCCTTCGCCGCGCGCATTGACACCACCTCGGTCGGCGACGGCGCCGCTGTCGTCGTCACGAACACGCTCGCCTTCGCGCGAACGGATCTGGTGACGGTGTCGCTCGCGGCCGCCAAGGTGGCGGGTCGCCTCGCCGGTGCACGGATCCTCGACGAGAGCGGTGCCGAGGTGCCATCGGTCGTCGAGGGCGACCGGCTGACCTTCCTCGCGCGGGAGGTGCCGTCGCTGGGCTGGCGCACCTACCGGCTGGTTGCCGACGGCACCGGTACGGCGAACGCGTGGGGGCCGGCCGACTTCTCGGACACGGTGGAGAACGAGTTCTTCACCATCACCGTCGACCCGTCCCGCGGTGGAGCCGTCAGCGGGATCGTCGACAAACGTTCCGGCCGGCAGGTGCTGAAGGGCCTCGGCAACGAGTTGCGGGTCTACGAGGAGTACCCGGACCACCCGAGGTTCGGCGAGGGGCCCTGGCACCTCACGCCGTCCGGCCCGGTGGTCGGCTCGACCGAGCAGCCCGCGAAGGTGTTCACCCAGTCCGGCCCCCTCGGCAGCCGCATCGTCAGCCGGGGCGAGGTGGACGGGATCGCCTACGAGTCCGTCGTCACCGCCTACGACGGGCTGGACCGGATCGAGTTCACCACGCGGATCCTGGACCACTCGCAGTCCGACCGGCTGGTGCGGGTCAAGTTCCCGGCCGACGTGCCGGGCGCCCTGCCGCTGAGCGAGGTCGCCGGCGCGGTCGTCGGTCGCGGCTTCGGCCTTGTCGACGTGGACAGCCAGGAGGCTCCCTGGACGCTGGACAACCCCGCCAACACCTGGTTCGGTCTCGGCGCCACCGCGCGGATCGAGCTGGTCGATGCCACCGGCAACCAGATCGGCACCAGGCCGCTCGCGGTGGCCGAGATCGTCGTGCCGGACGACTCCGAACCCGCCGACGTAAGGGATCTGGTGGTCGCGCTGGCACGGGTCGGCGTTACGGCGACCACCTCGGTCGCGGGTGGTTCGCGCTACGGCTACCTGGGTGTCGACTCGAACCTGCCCGATCTGCGGATCCTGGTCGGCGACGGATCGGTGAACCCGCTGACGGCGTTGCTGGTCGAGGAGCTCGGTCACCTGCCGGCCGACGGTCCGGTGCTGGTGCCGGCACGGACCGCCCTGGCCGAGGTGTGGCGACCGAACGCAGACGTACGTGACGTGCGCGCGATCTCCGCCCTCGTACTTCCGACCGCGGCCGCCGTGGAGTCCGCGATCTCCGACCTGGCCGACGCGAGGCTGACCGCGATGGTTCACGGCGAAGGCGTGGTGGAGGACTTCACCGACGCCACCGTCGCGCTGCTGACCTACGGCCTGCCTGGCTTCGCGGTGGATGCGACCGGCGCCCTGCACGCCTCGCTGCTGCGCTCCTGCACCGGTTGGCCGTCGGGTATCTGGATCGACCCGCCGCGGCGGGCGACGCCGGACGGCTCGTCGTTCCAGCTGCAGCACTGGACCCACGAGTTCCGTTACGCGTTGACCGCCGGCGAGGGCGACTGGCGGGCTCAGCACCTGCCGTCCCGCGGCCAGGAGTTCTCGTCTCCGTTGCTGGCGGCAACTACTGGTGCGCACCCGGGTGGGCTGCCGGCGGTGCACTCCCTGCTGCAGGTGTCGCCGGAGCGCGAGGTGCTGGTCTCCACGCTCAAGCCGGCCGGGAACCCCATCGCTCATGGTTCCGGTCGCCCGGTCGACCCCCGCGATGGCGTGACCGTGCGCCTGATCGAGGCGACCGGCCTCGGCTCGACCGCGGTGATCACCTCCGCGGTGCCGATCACCGGCGCCGCCCGGGCCGATCTCCTGGAGAACCGCGGCGAGGCGATCGAGGTCACCGGCGGCGAACTGCGGGTCGACCTGCCCGGTTCCGCCGTCGATACCTTCGTCGTCGAGCTGGACGGCTCGGCACTCGGTGACGCCGCCGGCCCGCGTCGCGCTGCCGTTCTCGGCCCGGTCGGCGAGGTCGCGCAGCCGTCGTACGCGCGGTACTGGTTGCACAACCGCGGCCCTGCGCAGATGGGCTTCCTGCCGGTCAGCCTGTCGGTCTCGCCGACAGTCGCCCGGACGGGTGGCAAGCCCTTCGAGCTGTCGATGGTGATCACGAACCAGTACGTCGATGCCACCGCGACCGGCCGGTTGACCCTCGACCTCCCGGACGGGTGGACCACGGACCAGCCGGACCGCCTGCTCGAGCTGGCGCCGGGCGGCTTCGTGCGTCACCTCGCGAACGTCAAGCCACTGGAGGGCTGCCCCGCGGGCCAGTACTTCGTCGCGGCCAGGGTGGTCACCGAGACCGACGACCTGGCTGGTGGCGGCGGAGTCCAGGCGGTCGAGGACGTCGTCACGGTGTTCGTCGGGGAGAGCCCGGAGCTGACCTCCACGCTCGGTTTCGGGCTCCCTCCGACCGAGCCCGTGGAGCACGGTTCCGGTGCCGTCGAGGGCGAGCCCGGGCGCCCCACGGGACTGACGGTCGAGCCTGCCACGGACGACCTGCGCCTGGCTCCGGGCGAGCGGGCGACCCTGGACCTGACCATCACCAACAGCACCTACTCGGAGATCCGCGCCGAGCTCCAGCTGGCGTCGCCGTACGGGACGTGGTCGTGGCTGCCGGAGCCGCTCCAATCGGTTGTCGTACCGCCACGGTCCGAGCTGGTCGTCCGGGTTCCGGTGCAGGCTCCGGCCGACGCGACGCCCGCGCACGCGTGGGTGCTGCCGAAGGTGATGTGGTTCGGGCGCGCCCAGTACGCCCCGACCGTGCGCCTGGAGATCGCCGAGGGTGCCGAATGACGGTCCTCGCTCCCGGGCACACCCATGATCATGAACACGTTCACGATCATGGCCACGGGCAGGCGCCGGAGGCACCTGCCGGGGTGATGGCGTACCTCAACGGCGAGCCTGTCCCCCGCAGGCTCCTCGACCAGCGCGTCGCGGCCCTGCGCGCCGGTGACGCCGCCTGCGTGCTGCCCCGGCCGGAAAGCCGCGAGGGTCGGCAGCTGATCCGCTGGGTCGCGCAGGTGGTCCTCACCGAGCAGGTTTGCGTGGATGAGCTGCGCCGCCGCGGCGACGCCACGTCGTCGGCTCCGGCGAGGCAGTTGGACGTTTCCACCGCGATCGCAGTAGGTTCCATCACCGCCGCGGCCCTGGCCGGTTCCGAACCGGTACGTCGGGTCGCGGCGCTGGTCAGCAGCGACGTACGGATCCCGCGGGCCCAGTTGGAGTATGCGGCCGAGGTGCTCGGTGAGCACGCGCCGGCGGACCCCGGCGAACCCGTGCAGCGGTGGCACGCCGAACTGCTGGACAGCGCCCGGCTGGAGGCGTTCGCCCGCTGGCTGAACTCGGCCATGCACGAGCGGGTCCGGTTGGTCCGCGGGCTGGAGCATCCCGGCGACAGCAACCAGCCTGACAACCTGCACCGGCACTGACGAGGCAACGATGAGGGACGAGGCAGTGACCGTACTGGGCATCGATATCGGCGGGACCAAGATGGCCGCCGCCATCGTGGCCGCCGACGGCGAGATCCTCACCAAGGACCGGATCCCGACGCCGGCGGGCGACGCGGACCGAGTGTTCGCCG
This sequence comes from Kribbella sp., assembly GCA_035759015.1. Taxonomy (GTDB): domain Bacteria; phylum Actinomycetota; class Actinomycetes; order Propionibacteriales; family Kribbellaceae; genus Kribbella. Next base: position 1,323 of record DASTVQ010000101.1, on the reverse strand, counting down.
CGCTGGGTGAACTGATCGAGAAGGTGTGTGAGGCCGGCAACGTCCGCCCCGCCGCGGTCGGCATCGGTTCGGCGGGCCCGCTGGACCAGCGGCAGGGCCTGGTGTCGCCGGTGAACATCCCCGGCTGGCGGGACTTCCCGCTGGTGGACCGGGTCAGGTCCCTGGTCGGTGATGTGCCGATCGCGCTCGGGGTCGACGGGCACTGCTTCGCGCTGGGCGAGTTCTGGACCGGTGCCGGACGCAACGTCGACAGCCTGCTCGGGATCGTCGTCTCCACCGGGGTGGGCGCCGGGATCGTTGTCGATGGCAAGCCCCTGCTCGGTCAGTCGGGCAATGCGGCCCACCTCGGCCACATGGTGGTGGACCTCGACGGCGAACCGTGCGCCTGCGGTTCGTACGGTTGCGTGGAGACCTACGCCAGTGGCCCGCGGATGGTCGCCAGGGCGCAGCGGCGCGGCTGGCGACCCGGCGAGATCGTCGACGCGGCGGTGCTGAGTGCTGACGCGGCCGCAGGCAACGAGATCGCACTCGGCGTCTTCGACGACGGCGCACAGGCCCTTGCCGCAGGCATCGTGGCGACCGCGGTCACGGTGGATCTCACCACGGTCGTGATCGGCGGTGGCGTGGCCAAGGCCGGGGCGGTGCTCTTCGATCCGGTCCATCGCTGGGTGAAGCGGTTGGCGCAGCTCCCGTTCATCGCGGACCTGACGGTCCAACCGGCCCAGCTCGACAACGCCGGCCTGGTCGGCGCCGCTCGGCTGGGCTGGGACGCGCTGCGCTGACCGAGCTCTCCCACGGTCCCCGGCTGGTCAGCTTTCGATTACTCCGAGCGAGCACTTGGGCGCAGGTACGGGCTCCGGCAAGGGGTATCCCGCGCAGTTTTGCGCAATTTCGCACTGAATGCGTGATCTTTGTAACGCTCCGCGGTTCCACCCCGATGCAACGGATGGATGGGGTGGGGGCACCGTCATCCAAGGGCAATCAGGGGGGCCTGCATGCCGGGGATTGACCGACCGCGTGTGCGGCGAAGGGGCAACCCCTCGCCGCTCGCGCGGGTCAAGGTGCCGGCGTGTTCACGTCCACCAGCGCAGGCCGGGGCCGCGCTCGACCGTAGGGACAGGTCCTGATGGACGCGGTGGTACTGCTCATCTTCGCGAACTTCTTCGCTCTGCTCGTGGTATCGACGGCCACCAGCCAGGGGATGTTGCGCGCCTCCGTGCACCGGCCGCGTCTCTTCCAGCTCGCCGTCATCGGCTCCGCCGCCGCAACCGTCCCCGTCGACCTGTACGCCGTCTTCCACGGCACGATCGGATCAAGCGGCGC
>DASTVQ010000100.1:0-11329 GCA_035759015.1 Kribbella sp. | reverse complement strand
CGGCCGTGGCCGCCTGGAGCCGCTCCCGCGACGCGACGATCTCGGCCTCCGCCTCCACCCGGCCCACCCAGGAGGCGCCCTCCACGGACTTGCCGGGCTCGAGGTCCTTGTAGACCTCGAAGAAGTGCTGGATCTCGAGCCGGTCGAACTCGGGCACGTGGTGGATGTCGCGGAGGTGCTCCTGGCGCGGGTCGCCGGCCGGGACGCAGACGACCTTGTCGTCCGGTCCCTTCTCGTCGGTCATCCGGAGCATCCCGATCGCCCGGGCCCTGATCAGGCAGCCCGGGAAGGTCGGCTCGGGCAGCAGCACGAGGGCGTCCAGCGGGTCGCCGTCCTGGCCGAGCGTCTCCTCGATGAACCCGTAGTCGGCCGGATACTGGGTCGAGGTGAACAGCGTCCGGTCGAGCCTGATCCGGTTGGTCACGTGATCCAGCTCGTACTTGTTGCGGGTGCCTTTGGGGATCTCGATGAAGACGTCGAACTCCATACGACAGATACTGTCACGGTTCTCACCCACGACCCGACAGGAGCAGACCGGTGGCCCGTCCTCCCCGTGCGTCGTTCGTCACGCTCGTCGGCTGCGCCGTGCTGGCCGCGCTCGTGGCCGGGGCCGGTGGCGCTCAGGCCGTGCGTGGACCGTCGCTCGGCAGTACGGCCGCGGCGCCGCTGGTCCTGTCACCGGCGAAGACGGAAGGCGTCGCGCCGACAGCCGCCGGCGTACGGAGGGTGCTGGCGCCCGTACTCGCGGATCCGTCGCTGGGCGGGCACCACGGTGTCTACGTGTTCGACGCGTCGCGGAACAAGACAGTGTTCAGCAGCGGCGCCGCGAAGCCGTTCGTCCCGGCCTCGACGCTGAAGTTGCTGACCACCGCATCGGCGCTGGCCACCCTCGGCCCGGATCACCGTTTCACCACGAAGGCGGTGAGCACGAGCAAGGGATCGGTCGTGCTGGTCGGCGGTGGGGACCCACTGTTGGCGACCAAGCGGTCGACAGACCCGCGCGCGTTCCCGCAGGGTGCCACCCTGCAGGAGCTGGCCGCCGGTACGGCGCGGGCGCTTCGTGCACAGGGGGTCCGCTCCGTCTCCCTCGGGTACGACGCGTCGCTGTTCACCGGGCCGGTCGTGAACCCGAAGTGGCAGCCGATCTACATCTCCGAGGGCATCGCCGCCCGGACTTCCGCGCTCTGGGTCGACGAGGGTCGGCTGAAGCCTGGGATGGCCAAGCGGGCGACCTCGCCGGCACTGGCCGCCGCGACGGCGTTCGCCGCGCAGTTGCGGGCAGCCGGGGTGAAGGTCGTCGGCGCTCCCAAGGCCAAGACGGTGCCGGAGAGTGCGGCGAGCCTGGCGCAGGTCCGCTCGGCGCCGCTCGGCGACATCGTCGAGTACGTGAACCTGCACAGCGACAACGACGGTGCCGAGGTTCTGCTGCGGCAGGTCGGCCTGGCGACGAAGAACGGCGGCTCGTACGCCGGTGGCCTGGCCGGTGTCCGTGCGACCCTCACGGAGCTGGGGCTGAACCTCGGCAAGGCCCGGCTGGAGGACGGCAGCGGGCTGTCTCGTACCAACCAGGTCCCGCTGGACGTGCTGGCCGGGGCGGTTCGAGTAGCGGCTTCTCCGGATCATCCCGAACTGCGGCACCTGCTGACCGGCCTCCCGGTGGCAGGCTTCAGCGGCAGTCTGGAGGCTCGGTTCGCCAGCCCGGGGACGTCGGCCGGCAGCGGGCTGGTGCGGGCGAAGACCGGCACGTTGACCGGCGTCCACTCACTGGCAGGGTTGGTCCGGGACCGCACCGGCACCCTGCTCGTCTTCGCCGTTGCCACGGACAGCGCCCCGGCGAACAAGCCCCTGGAAGCCCGGGCGGCCCTCGACCGAGCAGCCTCGGCCCTGGCCGGATGCGGTTGCGGCTGAGCGTCTCGGGACTGCTGCCGCGCTGAGTCCGACGCCATGACTTGGCCCATGGCCTAGGGTCGAATCATGAGTACGGCGGAAGGCGGGAACGCGGCCGAGATGGTCGACTGGCAGTTGGCGACCGGAGTTGCGCGCAAGCTGCTCCGTCCGGGTCCGGCCGTGAGCCGGGCGGAGGCCGACCAGGTGGTGGCCGAGCTGCGGCGGTTCGCGGTCGACTCCGAGCACCACGTGCGCGAGTTCACCGGGCTGCAGGCCACCTCGGCGACAGCGCCGGTGGTGATCGTCGACCGGCCGGGCTGGGTGCAGGCCAACGCCGACGGCTTCCGCACCGTGCTGCAGCCGCTGGCCGACAAGATCCGTGAGAAGCAGGCGCGCTCAGACGGGTTGTCCTCAACGGTCGGCTCGCGGGTCACCGGTATCGAGGCCGGCGCGTTGCTGGCGTTCCTCTCCTCCCGGGTGCTGGGCCAGTTCGACCCCTTCTACCCGTCGCGGCCGGATCCGCAGCGGCCTGGTCTGACCGGGCGGTTGCTGCTGGTGGCGCCCAACGTCATGCACGTGGAGGGCGAGCTGGGTGTGGTCCCGCGGGACTTCCGGCTCTGGGTCTGCCTGCATGAGGAGACGCACCGGGTCCAGTTCACCGCCGTACCGTGGCTGCGCGACCACCTGCGCTCCGAGATCGCCCTTTTCCTGGATCAGGCCGAGCTGGACGCCTCGGCGTACGCGGCGATGTTCCGCGAGGCCCTGCAACGGCTCGGCCGGTCGGTGAAGGGCGAGGCCGAGCTGAGCCTGGTCGACCTCATGCAGTCGCCGGAGCAGCGCGCGGTGCTGGACCGGTTGACCGCCGTGATGTCGCTGCTGGAGGGCCACGCGGACTTCGTGATGGACGGCGTCGGGCCCTCGGTTATCCCGACTGTGGACGCGATCCGGGCGAAGTTCTCGTCCCGGCGCTCGGGCGGCAGCCCGCTGGACCAGCTGCTCAAGCGGCTGCTCGGCCTGGACGCCAAGCTACGCCAGTACGCCGATGGGGCCGCCTTCGTCCGCCGGGTGGTCGACCGGGTCGGGATGGAGAACTTCAACCGCGTCTGGGCCGGGCCCGACACGCTGCCGACCAAGACCGAGATCGCGGACCCCGATGCCTGGATCAGCCGACTCCACGGTTAGACGCGGCCGGCTGCACCCAGCCGTGGCGCAGGTGCGCGAGGCCGTTCGAGACGCACTGGACGAACTACCGCATGGCACGACCGTCCTGGTCGCCTGCTCGGGCGGAGCCGATTCGCTTGCCCTGGCCGCGGCGACCGCCTTCGAGGCGCCGAAGCTCGGCCTGCGGGCCGGCGCGGTGATCGTCGACCACAGGCTGCAAGCGGGCTCGGCCGAGGTCGCCGTCACCGCCGCCGAGCAGTGCCGCGCGCTCGGCCTCGATCCCGTCCGGGTGCTGCCGGTGGAGGTCGGCATCGACGGCGGACCGGAGGGCGCCGCCCGGAAGGCCCGGTACGAGGCGCTGCGCGCAGCGGCGGACGAGTTGAGCGCCGACGTGGTGCTGCTGGCTCACACTCGAGACGACCAGGCCGAGACGGTCCTGCTGGGACTCGCCAGGGGATCCGGCGCGCGCTCGCTGGCCGGGATGGCACCGGCCGCAGGCCTGCTCCGCCGGCCACTGCTCGACGTCTCCCGGGCGACCACGGTCGCCGCCTGCCTCGCGTCAGGCCTCCGGCCGTGGCACGACCCGCACAACGACGACCTGTCGTACGGGCGGGTGCGGGTGCGGCACGAGGTGCTGCCGGTGTTGGAGGAGGCGCTCGGGCCGGGCGTGACGGAGGCGCTGGCGCGGACCGCGGGACTCCTCCGCGCCGACGCCGACGCGCTCGACGTACTGGCCGCGGACCTGGCCGAGACCGCCGTCCGGCTGGAGGGCGACGAGGTGCTGTGCGACATCGGCATGCTCGAGGCGGAACCACTCGCCCTGCGGAGCCGGGTCCTGCGGCAGGCGGCGCTGGAGGCGGGCTGCCGGCCGAACGACCTCACCGCGGCGCACGTCGCGTCGGTCGACGTCTTCGTGACGGATTGGCGGGGGCAGCGCTGGATCGATCTGCCGCAGGGGATCCGTGCCGTCAGGCGGGCCGGATTGATCGTCCTGGGCCCAGGTGTGACAGGCTGACCGCGTGGATGCGGCGGACATCGAGAAGGACCTGAGCAAGATCCTCCATACCGAGGACGAGATCCTGGCCAAGCTCCAGGAGCTGGCCGGGGTGATCGAGCGGGACTACGAGGGCAAGGACCTCCTCGTCATCGGCGTTCTGCGCGGAGCCGTGATGGTGATGGCCGATCTGGCCAGGGCCTTCCACCGGCACGTGGAGATGGACTGGATGGCGGTCTCCTCCTACGGCTCCGGCACCAAGTCGTCCGGTGTGGTCCGGATCCAGAAGGACCTCGACACCGACATCACCAACCGGCACGTGCTGATCGTCGAGGACATCATCGACACCGGGCTGACGCTGAGCTGGCTGGTCAGCAACCTGCAGTCCCGCAAGCCGGCCTCGCTGGAGATCTGCACCGCGTTCCGCAAGCCCGACGCGGCCAAGATGGCGGTCCCGGTCAAGTACGTCGGCTTCGACATCCCCGACGAGTTCGTCGTCGGCTACGGCCTGGATTACGCCGAGAAATATCGCAACCTGCGCTGCGTGGCCACCCTGGCGCCCCACGTGTACTCCTGATCCCGGGCAGCATTCGGCGCCGCGGAGAACGGCGGTTCTTGTAGGCTCTGAGTACTGTACTGTTCCGGGCTTCCGAATCCGGCGGGTCGATCCCCGCGGACTTCGGAAATTGCCGCGTCCGGTTGCCGGCGGTGACCCTCCCGCAGGGAAGTTTGCCCGGCACGAGACACTAAAGGCGGTGTACCGTCTCAAGCCCACACCCCGGGCTTGCTGAGCTAGGAGGGACGGGGCGTTCGCCCTGATCATGGACGTGAAGCGTATGTTCCGCGGGCCCCTGTTCTGGATCGTGGTCGCCTTCTTGGGCGTACTGGTGATCGGACAGCTCCTGACCGGCTCCACCGGGTACAAGGCCGAGCCCACCGGCCAGGTCGTGCAGCTGATCAACCAGGGCACGGACATCAAGTCCGTCACCCTGATCGATCCCGACCAGGAGATCCGGGTCGAGAAGACCGATGGCACCAAGGTGCGGGCCTACTGGGTCGAAGGCCAGGCGAACAGCCTGAACGAGTCGCTGCAGAAGCTCTTCACGGACAAGAAGATCGAGAAGTACGACGTGGAAAACCCCAAGCCGAGCTTCATCGGCCAGGTGTTCTCGACGTTGATCCCGTTCCTGCTCATCGCGGTGGTCTTCATCTTCTTGATGAACTCCATGCAGGGCGGTGGCTCGCGGGTGATGAGTTTCGCCAAGTCCAAGGCCAAGCTGATCACCAAGGACACCCCGAAGACGACGTTCTCCGACGTGGCCGGCTGTGACGAGGCCATCGAGGAGCTCGGCGAGATCAAGGAGTTCCTCCAGGAGCCCGGCAAGTTCCAGGCGGTCGGCGCCAAGATCCCGAAGGGCGTGCTGCTGTACGGCCAGCCCGGTACCGGCAAGACGCTGCTGGCGCGTGCGGTGGCCGGCGAGGCCGGCGTGCCGTTCTACTCGATCTCCGGCTCGGACTTCGTCGAGATGTTCGTCGGCGTCGGCGCCTCCCGGGTGCGCGACCTGTTCGAGCAGGCCAAGACGAACGCGCCGGCGATCGTCTTCATCGACGAGATCGACGCCGTCGGCCGGCACCGTGGCGCGGGCCTCGGTGGCGGGCACGATGAGCGCGAGCAGACCCTGAACGCCCTGCTGGTCGAGATGGACGGATTCGACGTCCGCGGCGGCGTCATCCTGATCGCGGCCACCAACCGGCCGGACGTGCTGGACCCGGCGCTGCTGCGCCCGGGCCGGTTCGACCGCCAGATCGCCGTCGACGCGCCCGACCTGCCGGGCCGCGAGCAGATCCTCAAGGGCCACGCGCGTGGCAAGCCGATCGCCCAGGACGCCGACCTGCGCGCGGTCGCCCGCCGGACGCCGGGCTTCACCGGCGCCGACCTGGCCAACGTGCTGAACGAGGCCGCGCTGCTGACCGCCCGGCTGAGCAAGTCGCAGATCGACAAGGACGCGCTCGACGAGGCGATCGACCGCGTCATCGCCGGTCCGCAGCGCCGGACCCGGCTGATGAGCGACAAGGAGAAGGTGCTCACCGCGTACCACGAGGGCGGTCACGCCCTGGTCGCGGCGGCCCTGCCGCACAGCGACCCGGTGCACAAGGTGACCATCCTGCCGCGCGGCCGCGCCCTGGGCTACACGATGGTCCTGCCCGACGAGGACAAGTACTCCACCACCCGGTCGGAGATGCTGGACAAGCTGGCCTACATGCTCGGTGGCCGCGCCGCCGAGGAGATGGTCTTCCACGACCCGACCACCGGCGCGAGCAACGACATCGAGAAGGCCACCGCCCTGGCCCGGGCGATGGTCACCCAGTACGGCATGACCGAGCGGCTCGGGGCGATCAAGTTCGGCCAGGACACCGGTGAGCCGTTCCTGGGCCGGGACCTGGGCAGCCAGCGCAACTACTCCGAGGAGATCGCCGCCGCGGTCGACGAGGAGGTCGGCAAGCTGATCCTGAACGCGCACCAGGAGGCCTTCGACATCCTGGTCGAGAACCGCGCGGTACTCGACCACCTGGTCGAGGAACTGCTGGAGCGGGAGACCCTGGACAAGGCCGAGGTGGCCCGCGTCTTCACCCCCGTGGTGAAGCGTGAGCCGCGACCGGCCTGGACCGGTTCCTCGACCCGGGTGCCCTCGGAGCAGCCGCCGGTGATGCCGGTGCCGAACCGCGGCCAGCAGAACGGCTCGCTGTCCGACGTCATCCCGGGTGGTTCGGTCGGCCCGGACGAGGCCGCCAAACCGCCGACGTACGGGAGTGGTCCGACGCCGCCCAGCGCCGAGTAGTCGATGACGTCTCCCGACTTCGACCACGAGCGGGCCGAGCGCGCGGTCCGGGAACTACTGATCGCCATCGGTGAGGACCCGGACCGGGAGGGCCTGAAGGACACCCCCGCCAGGGTCGCGCGCTCGTACGCCGAGATCACCGCGGGCCTCGGCCAGAAGGCCGAGGACGTGCTCACCACGACCTTCGACATCGGTCACGACGAGATGGTCCTGGTGAAGGACATCGAGGTCTGGTCGATGTGCGAGCATCACCTGGTGCCCTTCACCGGCGTGGCCCACGTCGGCTACATCCCGTCCGAGGACGGCCGGATCACCGGGCTGTCGAAGCTGGCCCGGCTGGTCGACGTGTTCGCTAAACGCCCGCAGGTGCAGGAGCGGCTGACCACCCAGGTGGCCGAGTCCCTGGTCGAGCTGCTGAAGCCGCGCGGCGTGATCGTGGTGATCGAGTGCGAGCACCTCTGCATGACGATGCGCGGTGTCCGCAAGCCCGGCGCCAAGACGATCACCTCGGCCGTTCGCGGCCAGCTCCGCAACCCGGTCACCCGGGCCGAGGCCATGAGCCTCATCGTCGGCTAGGGGCACGCGAGAAATCCCGCGGAATCACTGGCGTAGCTCCGGGCGAGGGGCTAACATCCATACATTCCGTGCTGGAGCGAACACTTTCCGTAGCGGTCACGCGCGACACAGCAGACAGCGAGAGGGTACGGCAGGCGCTGCTCCAGGCCGAGCGTCTTGAACAAGAGTTGGGGTCGCGTGCGGTGGCTACGTACTTCGATGAGCCCGGCAGGACCGGGGCCGGCGGGGCGAACCTGACCGCCAACTTCCAACCGATCGGTGAGGCGCTGTCCGCTAGCAGCGTCTCATTGGCACTGGGTTAGCGAGCGACGGCGGGAGCCGGCGATCGATGGGGGCTCAGTGCCCAGGTGGGGCAGTTCGGGTGTGGCCACTACGGTGGTCGGGTGCGAACTGCCCCACCGACTCAGGTCCAGGGACTTCCGACGCCCGCCAGGTGCCTGGTGATGGGCGTAGTCAACGTGACCCCGGACTCCTTCTCCGACGGTGGCGAGTGGTTCGAGCCGGCTGCCGCGATCGAGCACGGCCGCGAGCTGCTGGCAGAAGGCGCCGACCTGCTGGACGTGGGCGGCGAGTCCACCCGGCCCGGTGCGGTCCGGCCCGAGCCGGCCGAGGAGCTCCGCCGGGTCATCCCGGTGATCGAGGCCCTCGCCGCGGACGGCGCGCTGATCTCGATCGACACGATGCGTGCCCATGTCGCCGCGCGGGCCCTCGACGCCGGTGCCGTGATGGTGAACGACGTGTCCGGCGGTCTCGCTGATCCGGACATGCTCGGGCTGGTCGCGGACCGTCGCACGCCGTATGTCTGCATGCACTGGCGGGGACACTCCGTCGACATGCAGGACCGGGCCTGGTACGGCGACGTCGTGGCCGAAGTCATCGCCGAGCTTCGACAGCGGGTGAACGCGATGCGGGCCGCGGGCATCGACCTGGACCGGGTCGCCCTGGACCCGGGGCTGGGCTTCGCGAAGAACGCCGACCACAACTGGGAGATCCTGCGCAGGCTGCCGGAGCTCGCCGTACTCGGTCTGCCCATCCTGATCGGTGCATCCCGCAAGGCGTTCCTCGGTAGGCTGCTCGCCGACGAGGTCACCGGCGAGCCAAGACCGGCGGTACGACGAGACGATGCCAGTGCGGCCGTCTCCGCCCTCGCCGCCGCGGCCGGTGCCTGGTGCGTCCGGGCCCACGCGGTGGCACCGAGTGCGGACGCGGTGCGGGTGGCGAGCAGGTGGGGAGCCGTATGAGCGAGGAGCCGGGCACGCGGCGGGGCCGGTCGGCCACGCCGGAAACCGTCGTGCTGAACGCCAACACCGCGTTCTACAACGCCTTCGAGGCCGGTGACCTGGACCTGATGGCGGCGGTCTGGCTACCGGAGCCGGACCCGGTCTGCATCCACCCGGGCAACGCGGCGATCTACGGCTACAGCGAGCTGATGCGGGCCTGGGCGATGATCTTCGCCAACACGCCGTACATCCAGTTCTTCCTGACCGACGTCCAGGTGAGGGTCGACGGCGACGTGGCCTACGTCACGTGCACGGAGAACGTCCTGTCGTCGGGTGAAGGGGCGCCGGAGGAGGGCTTCGCGGGCGGCAAGGCCTTGGCCACGAATGTGTTCCGGCGAACATCTACCGGGTGGAGGTTGTGGATCCACCATGCCTCCCCGGTACTGTCGTCTGGGGGTCGACAGGAGGAGGCAGAATGAGCGGTGCCGTCATGCCTCCTGCCGGGCCTCCTGACGTGATCGAGATCCGCGGCATCCGAGGCTTCGGCCGGCATGGTGTGTTCGACCACGAGCGCTCCGACGGCCAGGAGTTCACCGTCGACGTCCGGCTCGAGCTCGACACCCGGACCGCGGCGGCCTCGGACCGGCTGGCGGACACGGTCGACTACGGCAAGGTCGCCGAGCAGGTACACGCCGCCATCGAGAGCGAACCCGTCGACCTGATTGAGACACTGGCCCAACGCATCGCGGAGATCTGCCTCGCCGACCGGCGGGTCGGTGCGGCCGCGGTGACGATCCACAAACCATCGGCGCCGATCACCGTGCCGTTCGACGATGTTGTCCTGACCGTGCACCGCAAACCCGGAGAATCCCGTGACTGAGACCCCTAGTCCCTACGTCATCGACGCGGACACCCTGAGCGGTGGCCTGAAGCCGATCCGGCAGGTCATCCTCTCGCTCGGCAGCAACCTCGGCGATCGCGAGGCGAACCTGCAGGGTGCCGTCGACGCGCTGCGGGACACCCCCGACGTCGTGGTCGTCGACGTCTCGCCGATCTACGAGACCGAGCCGGTCGGCGGACCCGAGGACTCCGGGTCGTACCTGAACATCGTGCTGCTGGCCGACACCACGCTGTCGGTCGACACGCTGCTGGACCGGGCCCACGCCGTCGAGCAGGCCTTCGGCCGCGAGCGCAGCGTGCCCGGGGCACCCCGCACGCTGGACGTGGACCTGATCACGTACGGCACCAAGTCGATCCAGTCCGAGGAGCTCACGGTGCCGCATCCCCGGGCGCACGAGCGCGCCTTCGTGCTCGCCCCGTGGCTGGACATCGAGCCCGCCGCAGTACTGCCCGGCGTCGGCCCGGTGGCCGACCTGCTCGCCGAGGTGGGCATGGGCGGGGTGAAGCGGCTCGACGACCTCACCATCGAGCTCCAGTAGTGGCATCCGGCGGGACCGGCCCGGATCGTTCGCCGGGCACGGGCAAGGAGCCGCCGCGCCCCGGCTCGGTCCGGCCGACGTCTCGCTGGCTGCTGGCCGCCATCGCGGTCCTCGGTGCGGCGATCGGCTGGACCGCGGTGGTCGTGATCGAAGCCGGGGGTGGCATCGCGCCGACCGTGTCGTGGCTCACACCGGTCGCGTGGGGGTTCCTGGCGGCACTGCTGTTCGTGGCCGCTCGGAACACCCATCAGCGTGTCCAGGTGCGCCGTGAGCGGGTCGAACCCAATCGGGCGGTGTTCCTGCTCCTGCTCGGCAAGGCGAGCGCGTTCGTCGGTGCCTTGTGTACCGGCGTGTACACAGGGTTCGCGTTGTCCTTCCTGGACGCCGTGAGCTCCTCGGGCCCCCGGAACCGGGTGATCATCTCCGGTGTCACGGCGGCGATCTCGGTACTGGTCGTCGTGGCCGGATTGTTGCTGGAACGTGCGTGTCGCATACCCGAAGATCCCGAGGACACCCCTTAACATGTGCGTCCATGGGGTCAAGGGGTAGCCGCCGTCGAACCAGGGCCACAGTCCTTGCCGTCGCCAACGTTCTGCTGGTCGTCGTCTGTGTGAGTGTGAGCGCCGCTGTCTTCTCGCAGAACCAGTGGGTTCTGCGGGCCGCGGCCGTGGCCGCCGTACTGGTCGCCGTCGGCGCCTCCGTCCTGGTCAGGCACCAGCTCCTGGTCGAACGCCTGGCCCACGGCGACGACCGCGCCAAGGTCGCGCAGCAGTACTCCCGGATGACCAACGCCCGGGTCGTCGAGAACGCCGAGTTCGTCGACCTGATGCACCGCCGCCTGGACAAGATCGACGAGCGCCTGGACAAGATCGACCAGGAGGTCGCCACCGTCGTCGCAGCCGGCGACAAGCACTCCACCGCCGACGCCCCCACCGTCGTAGACCTCAAACTCCGAGCCCAAGCCGCCTCCTAACCCCGCCCCAGGTCCTCCCCGGCCCCGCCCTCGGCCCGGCCCCCGCCCCGGCGCCCCGGCGGCCCCCGGCGCCCCCGGCCCCGGCGATCGGTCCGAACTCGGCCTCTCCTCCTCCGTGATCGGTCCGAACCCGCCCCAACAAACCAGCGATCGGTCCGAACCCGGCCTCTCGATCTCCGCGGTCGGTCCGAACCCGGCCTCTGCTCCTCCACGGTCGGTCCGAACCCGGCCTCTGCTCC
>DASTVQ010000099.1:0-29196 GCA_035759015.1 Kribbella sp. | reverse complement strand
GGAGTGTGACCGATCCGGCACGCCGGACTCATCGGCAGATCCCTACTCCGCGTCGTACCGTGGGTCCCTGGGCCGTACCGATCGGGCCCTGACCGCTCCGAACAGAAGAGGTCAGATGAGCACCTTCGAAGACCTGGGATCACTGCTGCTGGTCCGCGGCGCCGACGAGCTGGACCACGCCGGCGGCACGCTCTACGTGCACCTGCACCGGGTCGCGAAGAGGCTCGGCAGCCTCGGGGCCTCCGAGCGGCTGGTCACCGTGGGCCTCGCGCACGCGGCGTACGGGACGGACGGGTTCCCGACCCACCTCTTCGACCGGGAGACCGAGCGACCGGTCCTGGAGGCCGTGATCGGACCGGAGGCGGAGGCTCAGGTGTACCGCTACTGCGCCTGCGACCGGCAGGCCACCTGGCGCGACCTCGCCGAGCACCACACCGTCACGGACCGGTTCGCCGGCACCACCGAGGAGCTGGACCTGGACGAGCTGCGCGACTTCGCCGACCTGACCATCGTGAACGAGCTCGACGTCCTCGACCACGCGCCCGAGCAGGAGCCGACGCTCAAGCCCTACCTGCAGGAGCTGGTCCCCCGCTGGAAGTCGCTGCTCTCGCCCGCCGTTCTCGAGGATGCGCGCCGCCTCCTCGAACTGTGACGGTCAGCCCGAGACAGCCGGGCTGGTGCCGATCACCACGGTCGCGTTGAGCTCGTCCGAGCTGACCAGCCGAGGCACGAGTCCCCCGTCGGAGAAGGCCTGGATCGCCAGTGGCGCCTGCGCCTTGCTGATCTCCGCCAGCACGGAACCGCCCGGAGCCAACCAGCGCGTCGCCGCGGCGGCCACCCGCCGCAGAACGTCCAGTCCATCGCCACCCCCGTCGAGCGCGACCCGCGGTTCGTGCAACCTCGCCTCCGGAGGCAGCAGGCCGATGGCCCCCGTCGGCACGTACGGCACGTTGGCGAGCAGGATGTCGATGCGCCCCTGGAGGGTGTCGGGCAACGGATCGAAGAGATCGCCCTCGAACACCTGACCGCCGACGGCAGCGACGTTGCGACGGGCACAGTCCACCGCCGCCGGTTCGATGTCCGCGGCGTACAGCTCGAAGTGATCGAGGCCCGCGACCAGCGCGACCCCCAGCGCGCCCGACCCGCAGCAGAGGTCGACGGCGACAGCGCTGCCTCGCACCAGGCCGAGAGCCTGCTGGACCAGGAATTCCGTACGGCGCCTGGGCACGAAGACACCGGGGGCGACGGTGATGCGCAGACCGCAGAACTCGGCCCAGCCGAGGACGTGTTCGAGCGGCACCCCCGCGACCCGGCGGTCCACCATGGCGCCGAGCTCGGCCGGGGTTCGCGCCGTGGCCACGAGGAGATCCGCCTCGTCCTCGGCGAAGACGCAGCCGGCGGAGCGGAGGGTGGTGATGATGTCAGAACGAGTGCGAGGTGACGGTACGACCGACATGACAGCCCTTCGAGATATCGAGGGCGCTCTGTCACCTAGACCGGGCGACCGGCACGGCTTGGAGGTGGGAGCACCCAACCTGATCCAGCGGTGATGGGTCTCACCTCCTCGGTGGGTCTCTGCTCGGACCGCAAGAGTACCCGAGCCCACCGAGCGCGTTCGTTCAACCGTGGACGAAGCCACGCCCGGCGCCGAGCATCAGCCCGACCAGTGCGCCACCGACACCCGCAGCCGCGAAGACCCAGGGCGGCACCGATGAGAACAACCACGGCGCCGACGAGAAACGGGCCCGGGAGCAGTGGCGCGAAGCTCACTGACCACCAACGTGGCCGGTATGCCTGCGGCTCTTCGGCTTCGATGTCCCCCACACCTCTGCGCGGCCCGACAACTTTCCGGACGACTGACGCGCGGAAGGCTCCGAAGTCTGGACCACGCGCGATCGCGGGCCGCATCATCGGAACATGGCCCGGTACGACGTGACCGTGCGGGTGAGGACCGGTTGGCCCGTGTCTGCCTCCGGTCTGGTCCACCTGCGCGAGGTCGGCCGTTCACTGCCGGGCCGCTGCCGGTTGCGCGACATCGTCGTCCACACCGAAGGCTTCACCGAGCTGATCCTGCGGATGACCGGCATCCCGCCCGAGATGGCGATCCACCGGGCGAGGCTGAGCCTGCCCCGTTTCGACGTACGCCGCGAAGACCTGCGCAGGATCGAGGTGAGACGCGCTCACCCGCTCCGCAGCCGTCGCGAACTCCTGGCCACCTGGACCCCGCCCGCACAGATCCGCCGCCCGTCACCCACCCCCACCACCCGCACCGCCTAACCCCCCGCCTCGCCCCCTATATCCCAACCCTGTGGATCCTCCCCCGGCGATTCGTCGCTTCTGGTGCACCCGCGCCGGCGAATGCCCCGGGTTTGATGCGCAGGGCAACCGCCTGCGGGACACGACCTAACCGAGCCGCTCGGCCAGGAAGTCCTCCCAGGTTCGCTTGCCCACATCAGCCCCCTCGAGAGACAGATTCTCCCCCGCTCGGTACGCGCGGCCGGCCTTCCCCGGCATCCGGACCGGCATCATCAAGCGGCGCTTGCCGCGCGCCCGCAGGTAGGTGCGGATCGGATCGGCCATCCCGTACACCTCCGGCCCGGCCAGGTCGGGCACCAGGCCGGCCGGCCTGCCGAGCGTCAGCTCCACGAGCCGTGCCGCCACCTCGCCCGAATCCACCGACTGGAACCGGAGTCCGCCAGGTACTGGTATCACCGGCAGCTTGGCCAGCTTCTGCACCGCGGTCAGTACCAGGTCATGGAACTGGGCCGCACGCAGTGTCGTCCATGGCAGTCCGGAGTCGGTCACGGCCCGCTCAGCTCCCAGCTTGGACCTGAACCACGCCAGTGGAACGCGGTCCGCCCCGATGACTGAGATGTACACCAGGTGCTGCACCCCTGTGCGCGACGCGGCCTGTACCAGGGTCCGAGTCGCCTCCTCATCGCCCTTGGGGCCGCCAGCGAGGTGCAGGATGGTCTCGGCCCCGACTGTCGCGGTCTCGATCCCCTCGCCGGTGGCCAGGTCGCCGGTCACGTACTCGATGCCGCTCTCAGGCTCATGGCTGCGTCGGCTGAGCACCCGCACTTGACAGCCGGCATCTCGCAGGAGCGGCGTGACGAGGCGTCCCAACGTGCCCGTGCCACCGGTGAGCAGGATGGATGACGTCATGGTTTCTCCAAACTCGCTCGGACTGGGCGTTCAGCTCCAGCCCACCAACAGGTCTTCATCCGTCTACTCCTACGACCCCCCACGAACGACGAATGTGACCAACTGGCCGACGGCCCACACCTCCCGCCACCCCCCGTCCCGCGCCGAGGGGAGTGGTCGGTACGGCTAGGGGGTGAAGACCTCGAAGCGGGTGGCGAAGGTCGTGCCCAGGCGGGTGCCGGTCTCGCGGGCCGCCCCTTCCAGGAACTCGGCTGGATCGAAGTCGTCCCAGCCCAGGCCCTCGATGTACGCCTTGTGCGCCTTGAGCGACTGGATGCCGAGGTCGAAGGTCTGCGTGATGTCGACGGCATGGCGGCTCTGTGGCGAACCGGCGGCCCACACCTCGCGGACGCCGTTCCAGCGTTCGCCGACATCGGGGAAGATCCAGCGGTTGGCCGCGTCGCGGACCGCGTCGACGGTGGCGCGGCCGGTGTTGATGTGGTCCGCCTGGTTCAGCGTGGTCGCGCCGTCCCAGGTGTCGCGGAAGTTGTTGGTGATGACGATCTCGGGCCGGTGCCGGCGGACCGCCCGGGCGATCTCGCGGCGAAGCGGCACGCCGTACTCGATGGTGCCGTCCGGCTGACCGAGGAACTCCACCACGTCGACGCCGACGAGGCGGGCGGACTCGATCTGCTCGGCCTCGCGCAAGGGACCGCACTCCTGCGGGGCGAGGCCGTCGATGCCCGCCTCGCCGGAGGTCAGCATGCAGTAGCTGATCTGTTTGCCCTGGGCCGTCCAGCGGGCGATCGCCGCGGCCGCGCCGAACTCCATGTCATCAGGATGCGCAACGATCGCCAGGGCGGTCTGCCAGTCCTCGGTCAGTGGTTCAAGGGGCTCGGGTGCAGTCATGCCCGCAGGCTAAGCCAGCGACCGTCCGGACCGGAACCGGACTCACGGACCGAAGACCTGCCGCGTGTAGGCGTTGGCGAACACCCGGTGCGGGTCCAAGCGGTCGCGAACGGCGAGGAAGTCGTCGTACCGGGGGTAGCGCGCCCGGAGATCGTCCACCCCGAGGCTGTGCAGCTTGCCCCAATGGGGTCGCCCACCCACCTTCGCGACGATCTGCTCGAAGGCATCGAAGTACCGCTGGTGCGGCAGCCGATGGAACTGGTGGATCGCGACGTAGGCGGTCTCACGCCCGTACGCCGTCGACAGCCAGATGTCGTCGGCGGCGGCCACCCGGACCTCGATCGGGAATGGGATCCGCTCGCCCGACCGGTCGATCCAGGCGCGCAGCTCCCGGATCACGGCCACGACGTTCTCGCGCGGTACGGCGTACTCGGACTCGCGGAACACCACATCGCGCTCGGAGCAGAACACCTTGTACGACGCGTCGACGTACTCGCGGGCCGTGAGCGCCCTGGAGGCGACGCGGTTGATCCGCGGCACCAACCCCGGGCGTCTGGTGGCCAGCCGGTTGGTGAGCTCGAACACCCGGTTGGACAGCAGCTCGTCGTCCACCCAGCCGCGCAGCCGGCCGACCGGCGAGGACTCGACGCCGGGCCCGACCCGGTTGTTGCGCTTGGTCAGCGCGATCTCGGTGTGCGGGAACCAGTAGAACTCGAAGTGGTCGTTGCCGTCGGCAAAGTCATCGAAACCGTCCAGCACCTCGGCGAGCGGCAGCGGCATCTCCCGGGCCTGGAGCAGGAAGGCCGGCACGCACTGCAGTGTCAGCGAGGTGATCACGCCGAGGGCGCCGACCGAGATCCGGGCGGCGGCGAAGACGTCGGGGTTCTCCTCCGCCGAGCAGCCGAGCACGGAGCCGTCCGCCGTGACAAGGTCGAGGCCCACCACCTGGGCCGCGAGGCCGCCGAGGCGGGCGCCGGTCCCGTGCGTGCCGGTCGAGACCGCGCCGGAGATGGTCTGCCGGTCGATGTCGCCGAGGTTCGCCATCGCCAGGTCGAAGGCGGCGAGTCCCGCGTTGAGCTTGCGCAGGCTCGTGCCCGCGCCGACCGTGACGCGGCCCGACTTCCTGTCGGCCTCGGTGATCGCAGCCAGGCCGTCGAGCCTCACCATCACCTGTTCGGGCACGGCGCAGCCGGTGAAGGAATGGCCGGACCCGACCGCCTTGAGCTGCTTGCCCTGCTCGGCCGCGGCCTTCACCTGGGCCGACACCTCGTCCACCGAAGCCGGCCGCAGCACGTCCAGGCCGGTCGCCGACTCGGTACGGGACCAGTTCTGCCAACTGCTCATCCGAAGTTCCTCCCCTCGCCCCGGTACGTCGCGAGCCCGGCCAGATCGTCGCCGTCGATCGCGTGCAGGACGTCGAAGCGCTCGCACATCTCCCCCGCCTTCGCGTAGCGCAGCCAGACGCGATCGCCGATCCGCAACGCGTCGGCCGCCTCGCCCCGTACCGGCGTCTGGACCTCGCCGGCACCCTCGGTGCCGACCAGGCGCAAGCCCTTGGGCCAGGTGGGCGTGGGGAGCCGCGACTTCTTGGCCGGGCCGGACGCGACGTACCCGCCGCCGAACAACGTGGCGATCCGCGGCGCCGGCCGACGGACCACCGGCAGGGCGAAAGCGACCGCCGGCTCGGCGCGGAACACGTCGTACCGATCGAAGAGGGTGGGCCCGAACAGGCCGGAGCCGGCGGTGACCTCGGTGACCACCGGGTCCGCACTGCTCACCTCGAGGCTGCCGGTGCCGCCACTGTTCACGAGAGTCAGCGGAGCGAGCTGCTTGACGGCGTCCACGACCGCTCCGCGGCGGTCGGTGAGCTCGGCGACGGACCGGCGCTTCACCCACCGCACGGCCGGTGAGGTGTCGGGGAGCCCGGCGATCTGTGCCTCGTAGAACATCAGGCCGACCAGCTCGAACGCGTCGTCCGCCACGATGGTCGCTGCCACGGACCGGACCTGGTCCGGCGTGCGCAGCGGTGACCGGCGGACGCCGAGGTGCTGTCCGAGGACGCGCAGCGAGGCATCCACATCCAGGCACACCCGGATCCGCTCGCCGCTGCCCAGCGACCTGATCAGCGCCAACTGCTCGACGTCGTCCACCATCAGTGTGATCCGCGACGCCGCTTCGGCGTCACCGATCAGCTCACGCAAGGCAGTGCGATGCACGGTCGGGTAGCCCATCAGGATGTCGTCCACACCGCTGCGCGCCAGCCAGAGCGCCTCCGGCAAGGCGTAGCTCATGACGCCGTGAAATCCCGGCCGGCCGAGCGCCTCGGTGATCAGCGCGCGGCAGCGGACCGACTTCGATGCCACCCGGATCGGCGTTCCGGCGGCTCGCCGGACCAGGTCGTCCGCGTTTCGCCGGAACGCCGCCAGGTCGACCACCGCGAACGGCGGCTCGAGCCTCGCGGTCAGCGGCCCGTACCTGCTGAAGTCACCCATGCCGAGAGTCTAGGACCACTTATTACTCCAAAGTAAGGACGCTTCAGGGCTGATCGATCACCGCCATGAGCTCCGGCGCGACGCGGTGGGTCCAGCCGACTTGGCCCGCGGGGTCGGAGGATTCCGCCGCCAGCAGGGCGACGGTGGATCCTCGCAGGACGGAGACCTCCACATAGACCTCAGCCCCGGTGTAGCGGCGTACGGATGCGGCAGCCGCATCCTCCGACCAGAGGCGGTCGACCATCAGCCCCGCCGCACCGGCTCCGCACGCACTCATCCGGGCTTGGTAGCCCTTGTAGTACGACGACGCCTTCTCCGGCTCGCCGAAACGCAGCAGCAGCACAGTCGCCGGTCCGTTGCCGGCCGTACGGTAGCTGCCCTGCAGCGCATGCTCAGGCACCGGCAGCGAACCGCTCGGCAACGGGTTGGCACAACCGACCGGAAGTGCTTCGTAAGCGGCCTGGTGAGCTTCCCGGCTACGCGTCCAGGTTTGGTTGCCCAGGAACCCCATCTCCGCACCACCGGGATCGACGTACGTCCTCCAGCCCTGACCCAGCTTCTCCGGGGCAGGGAGGTTCCGGGCCGTCACCGGTCCGGCAGTTGACGGCGGTGGAGCCGTGGCCTGCTCCGGGAGCTCCGGCGGCACTGCAGCGTCGGTGGGCCTGGCCGTGCTCAGCGTGTTCGTGGGCACCGGCACAGTCCCGCTGGTGTCCGCCGTCGAAGTCGACGTGGCGGACCCACCCGGTGCCTGACTGCAGCCCACCAGCAACCCAAGCGCGATCACTGCCGCTGCGGCGCGCCTCATCGGGGCTCGAAGTGCTGGTAGTCCGGCCGCCGCCAGTTCTTGCCCCAGAAGTAGCCCTGCCCCACCAGCGCCTTGGTCGGCGTACTGCCGGTGAAGAGCATGCCCGGGCGGACGATGCTTCGGTAGCGGTACGACAGCCCGTTCGACGGGTACCAGACGTTGTTGGCCGCGAGGTACGGGTTCTCCACGGTGTTGATGTCGATCGCGAAGCCGTACGAGTGCGGCGACAACGCGTACGGGTTGCCGGTCACCTGGCGGCAGTTGAAGACCGAGGTGTTGTCGGCCGCCATCGACCGGACGTCACTGCCGCCGAAGATGTCGACGCGCTGCATCCGCCGGATCGGGAAGCGCGCGACCAGCGACGCGTTCCAGACCGCGATCATCTTCCGCACGGCGGCATCGCGCACGACCAGCTCGCCCCGGTGCACCCGATGGTCGAAGCCCCAGTAGTTGAACGTCAGGAGCCGCAGCGAGGCCGGTCGCACCGGACAGCCCGCCCGGTACGTCCTGGGCACCATGGCGGCCGTCACGGCGTAGACCTTCGGGTTCAGATAGATCTTGACAGTGACGACAGCGCCGGCCGAGACCTCCACCGCCGTCGCGGGGACCCCGCGGGTCACGACCCGCACGGTCCGGCTGGACGCGTAGTTGTCCGGCACCCGCAGCCGGAAGTTGCCCTTGGCATCGACCGTGCCGATCGTCAGCCACTGCCAGGACCCGCTGGCGAGCCGGTACTGCAGCCCCACCTCGCGACCGGGCTCGGCCGGCGTGAGCGTGCCGGTCACGGCGACACCGGTCAGCACCGTGTACGCCGCGGCCGGCTTGTTGATCGTGATCCGCCGGTTCAAGGCGGTGCCGGTCCGGGACGGCGAGATGGCCGGAGCTCCGGTGAACTCGGCCCCGATCACCGTCCGGAAGGTAGCGCTGATGGGCGTGGTGGAGGTGTAGGTGATCTTGTAGGCCCCACCGGTCGTCGACCTGGTGTGACCCCGCAGAACCCAGCCGGACGGCAGCGCCTGCCACAGGGAGACGTACCAGTCGGCCGCTCCGTTGCTGAGGTTGCCGGTGAACGTCAGCGGCCGGTCCTCCCAGGTCGTCGCCGGCTGGTTCAGTGTGATCCCCAGCGAGGTGGTGGCGGGTGGAGTCGACGCGGGCGACGTCGGAGGCGGCTCGGCTGGTGTGCTCATCGGTGTCGCGGGCGGTGTGACCGATGGCGTGTCGTCGGCGACGGCGAGGGTCGGGGGCAGGCCGACGATCACCAGTGCCAGAGCGACAGTCGAGCCGAGGGCAGCGAACTTCAAGGGTGAGGTCCTCTCCTGTGCCGTGCCGGAGCCGGTTCGGCCCCGCTACCTACTAAGAGGCTTCTGCACTGACAGACGTCACACCCGACCCAAAAGGTTCGGTCAGCCCCCCAATCGCTTCGCGGCGGCGTCGACCCGCTCGTCCGAAGCCGTCAACGCCACCCGGACGTGGCGGTTGCCCGCCGAACCGTAGAAATCTCCGGGCGCGACGAGGATGCCGCGCTCGGCCAGCGCCTCGACGGATCCGTACGCGTCGTACGCCGGGTTGGTCGCCCACAGGTAGAGGCCACCCTGCGACAGCGAGATGGTCCAGCCGGCCGCTGTCAGGGCCTCGCGCAGGACGTCGCGCCGGCGGGCGTATCGCGCGCGCTGCTGCTCGACGTGATCGTCATCCGCGTAGGCGACCGCCATCGCGGCCTGGATCGGCGACGGCACCATCAGCCCGCCATGCCTGCGAACCGCCAGCAGTTCCCGGACGACCGCCTCGTCGCCAGTGACGAAACCGGCCCGGTAGCCGGCCAGGTTGGACCGCTTCGAGAGCGAGTGCACCGCCAGCAGGTTGTCGAAGCTGCCACCGCAGACGTCTCGGTGCAGTACCGAGACCGGCCGCTCGTCCCACCCGAACTCGGCGTAGCACTCATCGCTGACCAGCAGTACGTCATGCGCGCGGGCCCACTCGACAGCCGCCTTGAGCTCCGCCACCGGCGTGATCTCACCGGTCGGGTTCCTCGGCGAGTTCAGGTAGGCGATCCGCACCGGCCCGGCGTCGTAGATGGTGGGGCCGGCGACGGGCACGCTGGTCGCCCGCGCCAGCGCGGCACCCGCCTCGTACGTCGGATAGGCGAGGTCCGGGATCAGCACGGTGTCACCGGCGCCGACCCCGAGCAGTGTCGGGAGCAGCATGATCAGCTCCTTGGTGCCGATGACGGGCAGCACCCCCGACGCCGGGTCGACGCCCGCCACCGCCAGCCGGCGCGCCATCCAGTCGACCGCCGCCTGCCGCACGGCAGCCGTTCCGGCCGTCGTCGGGTACGCCGGTGCGTCCGCCGCCGCCGCGAGCGCCCGCTGCACGACCTCCGGCACCGGGTCCACCGGGCTGCCGATGGAGAGGTCGACGATGCCGTCGGGGTGAGCGGCGGCCTTCTCCTTGTGCGGGGCGAGCTTGTCCCACGGGTAGTCGGGCAGTCGGCTGGAGGTCGGCGTGTTGATCACGCCCGCATTGTCTCCCGTCCAACCCGTCCGGTGTCGTCCGGCGCCCGATCGGCGGCAAGATAGGACCGCACGGCCGCCACCACGGCGGGCTCCCACAGCACCCGGCGATGGCCCAGCCCCTCGGTGAGCTCGAACGCCGCGCCCGCCCAGGCGGCCGCCAGCGCCACAGTCCCCTGGTACGGGGTCTCGCGGTCGCCCTTGTCGTGGATGGCCAGCAGGGCAGGCAGTTCCCGCTCCTCCAGCACCTCGTCGATGACCGACACCACCTCGAAGGTGTCCATCGTGCGGCCGAACCTGCGGGTGAACCGGCGCAGGAACCGGCTCCTCGTCCGCGGCCCGAAGCCGAACGTGGCCTGGAACTGGTCGAGCATGTGCCGAAAGTCCGTAGCCGCCGCCAGGAAGACCACCCGGCGGGCGGACAAGCCGTGCAGCAGTGCCTGGGAGACCGCGGCGGCCCCGAACGAGTGAGCGATCACCCCGTACGCCGGTCCCTGTGCGGCAGTCACCGCGAGCAGGGCGTCGGCCAGTTCCGGCAGCGTGCCGCGGCCCGGGCCGTCCCGACCCGGATCCGACTCGCCATGGCTCGGTCCGTCGTACGCGACGACGCGGAAACCGGTCGCGAGCAGAGGGGGCACGAAGGCGGCGAGCTGCAGGCCCCAGCCACCCCAGCCGTGCACGAGGTAGACGGTGGGGCCTTCGCCCCAGGTGCTTCCCCGGATCGTCCGGCCCTCGAAGGTGACCTCGAACGGCGTCGGCTCGGGCAGTTCCACCCGCAGCCGCCGGGCCCGCTCGGGCACGGTCGGCAGCCGGAACCAGATCCGGTCCAGCTGCCGTGCGGCCAGACCGGGCGCGAGCGGCTCGAGAAGCCGGAACGCGACGCGTGCGACGCGAAGGCCGGGAGGAAGATTAGACCGACCGTTCGTGCTTATTTTTGCAGACATGTGGGTCTCCCAGCAGGGTTCGGGTGGATCAGGGACGAGCAGCGCGGAGCAGCGCCTCGAAGGCGGTCCGGGCCCGGTCCTCGGCCTTGGGGTCGGCCAGCAGCCGGCCGGCATGGTGGTGTGACAGCAGCACGCCCTGCAGGTCGTAGGCGAACTGCTCGGGATCGGCGTCCGCGCGGAAGTGCCCCTCACTGATGCCGCTGCGGAAGACGGTGGCGACCATGTCGAGGTAGTCCCGCTCGGCCTGCACGAACCGCTCCCGGACGGGTCCGGGCGGCGCGTCGTCCAGCTCGCCCGCGGCGCCGGCGAAGAAACAGCCGCCGGGCAGGGCCAGATCGCCGTCGTCCCAGCGGAGCTTGCGGTCGAACAACGCCCGCAGCCGGGGCTCGCCGCGCGGAGCCTTCAGCGCGGGCCGGACCACAGTCTGGGCGAATGTCTCGGCGGCGCTCTCGATCACGCCCAGCTGGAGCTGTTCCTTGGACCGGAAATGGGCGAACAGTCCGCTCTTGGACAACCCGGTCCGGTCGGCCAGGGCGCCGATGGTCAGTCCGCGCAGCCCGACCGTCGACGCCATCCGCAGCGCCTCGTCGAGCACCGCGGCCCGCGTCTCCTCACCCTTGCTCACCCGATCATAAAAGCACGACCGTTCGGCTCTCGGCAAGAGGGTTCGGGGGTCGAGCGGGCGAGGTCAGAGATAGAGACCGGTCTGGCCGTCCTCGAGGCGACCGGCCGCTACGGCGTGCAGGTCACGCTCGCGGAGCAGGACGTAGTCGTCGCCGCGGACCTCGACCTCGGCGCGGTCCTCCGGGTCGAAGAGCACCCGGTCGTCGACCTCGACCGTCCGGACGTTGGCGCCGATCGCGACCACCTTGGCCCAGGCCAGCCGACGGCCCATCTGCGCGGTGGCCGGGATCAGGATCCCCGCGGAGGACTTCCGCTCCCCGACCTCCGGGTCCAGCGCCACCAGGACGCGGTCGTGCAGCATCCTGATGGGCAGCTTGTCGTCGGAGAGCCGCTTGCGTGCCGTCACCGCCGGCCCACCAGCCTCCGGATCACCAGCAGCACGCCGATCACCGCGAGTGCCGCGCCACCGATCGCGACCAGCTTCTCCGTCCGCAGGCTGCCGGTCTCGTCGAACACCTGCGCCTTGGCGTGCTCGACCTGACGCTTGGCGACGTTCTTCGGGTGCGCCTTGTCGATCAGCTCGTCCACGGTCGACGCCAGTCGCGCGCGAGTGGCGGCGATGTCCGCCTCGATCTGCTCGGGCGTCCGAGCCGCCGTCGCCTTCGTGTCCGACACCTGTACCGACGCTCCCTTCGGCGCACTGTCTGTCATGACCGCCATCCTTGCAGGTCGAACCCGTCGCCCGTATACGTCCACTCCACCTCCGCGCAAGACTGTGCGCAAGTCAACCCTTGACAGCACCGCCGTGACGCCGACGTACGGCAGAATGGCGGGAAATCACCCGGTCGGCCTGGAAGGCTCAGTCATGTCCGAACGTCTGTCCGTCGGCGACACCGCGCCCGACTTCACGCTCCCCGATGCCGATGGCAAGGAGGTCTCGCTCGCGCAGTTGCGAGGCCGGAACGTGATCGTCTACTTCTACCCGGCCGCGATGACGCCGGGCTGCACCAAGCAGGCGTGCGACTTCCGCGACTCCCTCGACTCGCTGGCCGCGGCCGGGTACGCCGTGCTGGGCATCTCACCGGACAAGCCGGCCAAGCTGGCCAAGTTCCGTGACCGCGACGGCGTCACCTTCCCGCTGCTGAGCGACCCGGACAAGGAGGTGCTGACCGCTTATGGCGCGTACGGCGAGAAGACCATGTACGGGAAGAAGGTCACCGGAGTGATCCGCTCCACCTTCGTGGTGGACCCGGACGGTCGGATCGCCGTCGCCCAGTACAACGTGAAGGCGAGCGGACACGTCGCCAAGCTGCGCCGCGACCTCGGCGTCTGAGACCGCCTTGTCCGGACAAACAGACCCGCGACACGCCACCGTTTCACGGGTCCAGTCCATGGAACGCTCGCTTGAGCAAGAGGTTCATGTGATTTGGATCACACCCACATCTCACTGATTTCGATCTGGACTACTACTGTCCGTAAGAATTCACCTCGTTCCGGGCAGGCCCGGTACTGCACAGCGAGCCATCGTTCGGCTGCGGGCCGCCCTGCGGGACCTGAACACGGTCCGATCCTTGGCCCCGACCAGCGCGAACCGGGTAATCTGCGCGCGCAGTCTGCCTCTGGGAGGGAGGGACTTGCCGCGATGGGAAAACACTCCTCTGCGGTAACGCGAAGTAACACCAGTCGTCGTCCGGCTTATCTCACAGCCGTCGGCCTTCTGGTGCTGGCGGTTGGTGCCGTGTTCGTGGTCCGGTCCTTCGGATCCGAGTCGGGCTCCAACGGCTTCCTGGGCGGTCCGTCCTGCGACGACCCCGTCCCGGTCTCGCTGAGTACGACGCCAGAACTACAGAGTCAGTTGGAGTCCGCCGCCAAGTCGCTGGCCGGAAAGAACGACAACGGCTCGCCGTGTGTGCAGTTCACCATCAGCGCGGCGCCGTCGGAGACGGTCGCCAAGGGAGTCGCGAGCAACGGCGACAACCGGCCCGACCTGTGGATCCCGGACTCCTCACTCTGGGTCGCCCGCGCGGATGACGGGCAGTCGGTGCCGACGGTCGCTGTGCCGTCGATCGCGAGCTCCCCGCTGGTGCTGGTCGGTCAGAACACCGTGTTCGCCAACACAAACTCCTGGCTGGGCGCCTTCCAGAACACCGAGCCGGCGGTGCTGGACCCCCTGAACACGTCGACCGGTGCGGCCGCGCTGCTGGCGGTCCAGGGCGAGCGGGCGAAGACCTCTGCCTCTGACACCCAGGTGGCCACCATCATGGTCCCCCTGGCCCAGCGCCTCGGTTCGCTGGCCAAGGCGTACACCGACGTGAACGGCCTGTTCAGCAAGGCCGCCGCGGACGGCAGCAACGTCGTCGTACCGGCGTCGGAGCAGGCGTTCGTGCACTACCAGGAGGAGCACCCGGACAGCCTCCTGAAGGCTGTGGTGCCGCGGACCGGCACGCTGATCTTCGACTACCCCGTGGTGGTCACAGCGAAGTCCAACATCGAGGCGGTCACCGAGGCGGCCAAGCAGCTGGCCGCGGAGATGCTGATCGACAGCTCGTCACAGGCGCTGGACCAGGCCGGGTTCCGCAACCCGCTGCTCAACCCCCTCAGCGGCGGCCGCGGCGTGGGTGACATCGACCAGCTGACCAAGCCGACTCCGCAGGTCGTGGAGAAGACGCTGCAGCAGTGGGCGACGCTGTCCCTGTCGGCCCACTCGCTGGCCGTGATCGACGTCTCCGGCTCGATGGGGCAGAAGATCGGCCCCAAGACCCGGATGCAGCTCACCATCGAGGCGGCCGGGGGCGGCCTCAAGCTCTTCCCCGACAATGCCGCGCTCGGTCTGTGGATCTTCTCGACCAAGCTCAGCGGCAATGCCGACTGGAAGCCGCTGGTGCCGATCCGCAAGCTCACCCCGCAGCAGCGTCGACTGATCGTCAACCAGCTCAGCGGCCAGCAGGCTCGAGTCGGTGGCGGCACCGGTCTTTACGACACCGCGATCGCCGCGGTCCGGACGGTCCGCGACAGCTACGACCCGAGCGCGGTCAACGCCGTCCTGCTGTTCACAGACGGCAAGAACGACGATCCCGGCAGCCTCACGCTGGACCAGGCGGTCCGTGCGCTGGAGAGCCTGCGCGACCCGGCCCGCCCGGTGCGGATCATCGCGCTCGGCATGGGCCCGGACGCGGACTCGGCGGAGCTGGCCCGGCTGGCGGAGGCGACCGGCGGTCGCAGCTACCTGGCCCGTAACCCGGCCGACCTGCAGCGGGTCTTCATCGACGCCCTGCAGAACCGCTGACAGCGCGAGCCCATCCTGGTGTCCGCCGTGGACACTAGGATGGGCTCGCACTTGCCAGAGTGGTGGAACGGCAGACACGCCGGCTTTAGGTGCCGGTGCCTTCGGGTGTGAGGGTTCGAGTCCCTCCTCTGGCACGTATCAGCCCGGCTGGGACCTCAGGTAGGCCTCGCCGCGCGGGGACAGCTCGTAGCCGACTTCGAGACTGCGAGTCAGCCCCAGGTTCTTCAGCTTCCGTACGTCGATCTTGAAGCCGGCCATGTCCCTGCCCACCTCGGCGGCCAGGTCTGCGGCCCGGACGCCGGGCTTGGTGGCGATCAGCCGGAGCGTGTCCTTGGTCCAGGCACCGTGCCTGCTCAGCTCGTCCAGCTTCGCCAACCGGCTCGACAGGTCCTCCAGGTCCGCCTCGGACAGGTCGGCGGCCGAAGCCAGCTCCTCGCGAGGGTCTGGGCCCTGGAGGAGCCGGAACCTGATCAGGAACGTCGGCAGCCCCTCGTCGCCACGCAGCCGGCGGCGGACATCCTTCGCGTTGTCCCGGCCGGCGGCGATCACGTCGGCGTCGTTGTCGGCGATCAGGTCCGGGTTGACCTGGCTGACGCTCTCGATCTCGATCCGCCCGGCGTTGGTCCGGTAGATCCTTCCCGCGATCACCCGCGCCTGCGCCCAGCGCCGGTAGGCCGAGGTGATCCGTTGCTCGGCGACTCCGTCACGATCCGATCCCGCGAACAACATCAGGCGCTCAACGCCTTCGCCACGAGCGGGGCAACCGCACGCAGGGACTTGCCCCGATGGCTGATCGCGTCCTTCTCCTCGACCGACAGCTCGGCGGTGGTCCGGTCGGAGCCGGCCGGCACGAACAGCACGTCGTACCCGAAGCCGCCGCTACCCCGGAGCTCGCGAATGACCGAGCCGCGCATCTCGCCGCGGACCACCTCCTCGACGACACCGCCGTCGTCGTCGGTCCGGCAGAACGCGACCGCCGCCACGAAGACCGCACCCCGGCGCTCGTCCGGGACGTCCTCCAGCTGACCGAGCAGCAGCAGGTTGTTCTCGTGGTTGTCCTTGTCCGGGCCTGCCCAGCGCGCCGACAGCACGCCCGGCATCCCGTTCAGGGCGTCCACGCAGATGCCGCTGTCATCGGCGATCGACGGCAGCCCGGTGGCGGCCAGGGCCGCGCGTGCCTTCAGCAGCGCATTGCCCTCGAAGGTGGGCTCGGTCTCCGCCGGCTCGTCGTACGGCGCGACGTCGGCTAGGCCGAGAACCTGCACGTCGGGCACGATCGGGGTGAGGATCCGCCGCAGTTCCTCGAGCTTCTTCTCGTTGCGGGAGGCAAGCAGCACCTTGGTCACGCGAGCGCCTCCTGCTGCAGCTTGGTCAACTGCACGCAGCCGGCGGCGCCGAGCTCCAGCAGGCTGTCGAGCTCGGCTCGGTCGAACGGCGCGCCCTCGGCCGTGCCCTGCACCTCGATGAAGCGGCCGTCGCCGGTCAGGACCAGGTTCATGTCCGTCTCGGCCCGGACGTCCTCCTCGTAGCACAGATCCAGCATCGGCGTGCCGTCGACGATGCCGACCGACACCGCGGAGACGGACCCGGTCAGCGGCTCTGCCTTGAGCGCCTTGCGGTCCCTGAGGAACGAGACCGCGTCGGCCAGGGCGACGTACGCGCCGGTGATCGCGGCGGTACGGGTGCCGCCGTCGGCCTGGAGCACGTCGCAGTCCAGCAGGATGGTGTTCTCGCCGAGTGCCTTGTAGTCGATCACCGCGCGCAGGGAGCGGCCGATGAGGCGGGAGATCTCGTGCGTCCGGCCACCGATCCGGCCCTTCACCGACTCGCGGTCCGAGCGGGTGTTCGTGGCTCGCGGGAGCATCGCGTACTCGGCGGAGACCCAGCCCAGGCCCGAGCCCTTGCGCCACCGCGGCACTCCTTCGGTGACACTGGCCGCGCACAGCACCCGGGTCCGGCCGAACTCCACCAGCACGGAGCCTTCGGCATGGTCCAGCCACTTACGGGTCAGGGTCACCGGCCGGAGCTGCTCCGGCGTACGTCCATCGATTCGAGCCATGCGTGAAACCCTAAGCCCGCAGCCGCCGCACCTCGGCATCGGTCAGGCGGACCGCCACTCCCTCATCGATTGCAGATCAGAAGTGCTCGGAGATAGGCTGCTCCGGTCACCTACGTGCAGGAGTCTGTCGCTGATGAGCGCTGAAGACCTTCGGTTCGGTGTGGTCGGGCTGGGAGCCCGGAGCCGGATCGCGCAACACGCCCACCGCCCCGGCGAGGGCGCGCGGATCGTCGCGGCCTGCGACCCGGTGCCCGCCCGGCGTTCGGCGGCCCTCGCGGCCCTGCCGGACGCAACGGCGTACGCGGATCATCGCGAACTGCTCGACCTCGGGCTGGACGGCGTGTTCCTCACCACCCCGGACGATCTGCACGAGGACCCCGCGATCGACTTCCTCACCGCCGGGGTGGCGGTGTTCGTGGAGAAGCCCCTGGCCATCACCACCGAGGGCTGCGACCGCGTGCTGGAGGCCGCTCACAAGAGCGGCACCCGTTTGTACGTCGGCCACAACATGCGGCACATGCCGGTGGTCCTCACCATGCGGGACCTGATCAACTCCGGCGCGATCGGCGAGGTCAAGGCCATCTGGTGCCGGCACTTCGTCGGCCACGGCGGCGACTTCTACTTCAAGGACTGGCACGCCGACCGCCGGCGGACCACCAGCCTGCTGCTGCAGAAGGGCGCCCACGACCTCGACGTGATGCACTGGCTCGCGGGCGGCTACACCACCCGCGCCAACGCACTCGGCGGCCTCGTCCTGTACGGCGGCATCGAGGACCGGCTGGACCGCTCCGGCCAACGCTTCGACGAGTTCGTCGACGAGGCGAACTGGCCTCCGTCGTCCCAGCGGGGGCTGGCCCCGGTGATGGACGTCGAGGACCTGAGCATGGCGAACCTCCAGCTCGACAACGGCGTCTTCCTGACGTACGAGCAGTGCCATTTCACCCCGGACTACTGGCGCAACTACACCGTGATCGGCACCGCCGGCCGGTTGGAGAACTTCGGCGACACCTCGGGCGGCGTGGTGAAGGTGTGGAACAGCCGGCGCTCCGGCTACCGGGCCGACGCCGACCTGGAGGTCGAGATCCCTGACGCCGAAGGCGGCCATGCGGGCGCGGACCCGCGGCTGGTCGACGAGTTCGTCAACTTCGTCCGGACCGGCGGCAAGACGTTGACGTCGCCGGTCGCGGCGCGGGCCGCCGTGGCGGCCGGATGCGCGGCGACCACCTCGCTGCGCGCGAACGGCATACCGGTCGACGTCTCGCCCCTCGATCCCGACCTCGTCGCCTACTTCGACCGCGGCCAGACGTCGGCCTGACAGCACATGCGTCGGCTCACGCGAGCGGATCTGGACTGGGTACTCGACCTGAGCGCCGCACGTCGCGAGCGCCTCGTGCCGTTCGCGCCACGGTTCTGGAATCCGGCGCCCGCGGCACGCGACGTACATCGCGACTTCCTGGGCTCGTTGATCGACTCACCGCGGGTGTTGTCCATCCGCACAGACGAGGGGTTCCTCTTCGGGGTGTCGCGAGACGGCATCCTCGTGGTCGACGACTTCGCCCTCGAGCACGAGACCGCCTGGCCGCTTGACGGTTCGGCGCTGTTGAGGGGCGCTTCTGAGGAGGGCCGAGTCAGGCTGGTCTGCCCCGTCCCGGAGTCTGCCCGCCGCCTGGCTGCCGCCGAGATCGGGCTCGTGACCGTGGAGAGCTGGTGGCATCGGGATCTCGACCCCCTGGGCGGGCCGGTCGAAGCCGGCGACGACTGTCGGCTCGTGGTCGAGGGTGCCGCTGGTCAGCTCGTCCCGGCTCCGCCGGTCTATGCGCCAGGCGGACCAGTGCTGCTCGTGACCGAGGTAGCGAATGCCGTCGCCCTGTCCGCCATCGAGCAAGCAGCCGTACGACGTGGCGCGCCGGTTTCCGTCGTCACCCTGCCGCCCGACGACCCACGAGGTGCGCAACTCCTGGAGCCGGCCGGCTACAGGCGAACCACCGACTTCCTCGAGCAGCCCGTCACTCGTCGGCCGGTGGGCGGGCGGTAGGTGCGGACCGATCGGCGCGGCGGGGGGCGGGTTCGGACCGATCGGCGCGGCGGGGCGCGGGTTCGGACCGATCGGCGCGGTGGGGGGCGGGTTCGGAGCGACGGGCGCGGTGGGCGGCGGCTTTGACCCGGCTGAGGCACTGCGGCGAGCAGAACCGGCGCTTGCCGTTGCGGGAGGCATCGACGAATACCCGGTCGCAGTTCGGCGCCGCGCAGACCCCGAGCCGTCCGGCGAGGTCACTGCCGACGGCCAGCGCCAGGCCGGAGGCACAGCCGGCCGCCCAGCCGTTCGCGAGAGTGTCGTCGGCGCCGTGAAAATGCAGGTTCCAGCCCTCTTCGGTGCGATCCAGCCGGGGCCTGGCGCGCGTGTCGAGCAGCAGCGCGTTCACCTCGGTGGCGGCTGTATCCGTGTCGCCGTCATAGGCAGCCTCGAAGACCACCCGCATCCTGGCTGCCACCTCGACCAGTCGGTCGGCGTCCGCTGACGAGACCTCCGGCCGCCGGCGACCATCACCACCCAGCGCGGCTGCAGTGGCATCCACCTTGGCCTCGCCCGACGGCACACCGACCTCAACGCCACCCGCGTGACCCGCTGTGAGGTTGTTGACCAGCCGCACCGCAGCCGTCAACACGTTCAGAACGTGACTATCGAAGTTCATTTGACTGGTCACCTGTGGTTTCGTAAGGTCGTGCAGACGTGACCAACCATATCCATTTCACCAGTCACGGCCTTCACCGAGGAGCGCTCTTGCCCACACGCGCGGAAACCTCCTGGCGCGGCTTGTCCCCCACTGTCCGCATCCTTGTCGCGGCCCGCGCGGTCAACCGGCTCGGCGCCTTCACACTGCCGTTCCTGGCCGTCGTACTGACCACGGAGCTCGGTGCCACCGTGGGGCAGGCCGGCCTCCTGCTCACCCTGTTCGGCCTGGCGACGATCCCGTCCCGCCTGCTCGGCGGGCAACTGGCGGACCGGCTGGGCCGCAAGGCGACGATCCTCGTCGGCCTGGTCGGCTGTGCCGTCGCCCAGCTCTGGATCGCCCTCGCCGGGACCCTGCTCTCCGCACTGCTGGCGCTGACGCTGCTCGGGTTGGTGTTCGAGATCTACGAACCACCGAGCCAGGCGATCATCGCCGACGTCACCGCGCCCGCTGACCGGCCGTCCGCGTACGGACTGCTCGGCGCGGCGATGGCTGCTGCCGCGGTCGGGGCCGGACTGCTCGCCACCTGGCTCGGCCGGTGGGACCTGCGCTGGCTGTTCGTCGTCGACGCGGCTACCTGTGCGGCCTGCGCGCTGCTCATCGCAGTCGCCCTGCCCGCAGGGGCGCCCGGACCCATGGAGCGTCGTACCGATGCAGGAGGGGTCTGGCGTGATCGTCGGCTCCTCCTGATGCTCGCCACTGGCACCGGGTTCGCGGCGATCTATATGCAGGTCGTCCTGGGACTGCCGCTTACGATGCTCGACCGAGATCTGCCGGCTTCCGGGATCGGCATCGTCCTCACCACCTCGGCCGTGACGCTGGTCGCCGCGCAACCGCTGTTGCGGTATCGCGGGCTGCGCCGGCTCGACGACTTCCAGGCTCTGGCCGTCGGCTATCTCCTGTTGACCGTCGGGCTGCTCGCCATCGGATTCGCGGACACCGTCCCGCTCTTCGTCGTGGCGACCGTGGTCTGGAGCGTGGGCGACTTGCTGCTTCTCGGTCGGCTGTACTCCATCGTCGCCGCTCTCGCGCCCGAGCACGCGCGCGGCCGCTACCTCGCTGCCTACGGAGTCAGCTGGGGTATCGCCAGCGCCATCGCACCCGTTGTCGGAAGCCAGTTGCTGACTCGCGCCGGACCGGTCGGACTCTGGACCACCTGCGCCGCCGTCAGCGCGCTACTGGCCGCAATCCAACCCGCCGTACGACGCCAGCTGACCACCCCCGCCGACCCGCCACCCACCAACCTGCCCCTCTGACCTCGCCTGTGGAAAACCTTCCGGCGATTCGTCGCCTCTGGGGCACCAACGCGGCGAGCCGGCCCCAGAGCCGACGAATCGCCGAAGGGGTTTCCACAGATTTTTTCCTGCAGGGTGCGTGGGGCGGGGTGGGTCAGAGGTCGTAGGTGGCGTGAGGCGTGGCGGTGAGGACTTCGCCGGGGAAGGTCCGGCGGGCGGCCTCGGTCTGCGCATCACGGTCGAACCAGGGTGGTACGTGGGTGATGATCAGGCGGGTGACGCCGGCGCGCTTGGCGTGCTCGCCCGCGTCGCCGGCGGTCAGGTGCAGGTCGCGGGGGTTGGCCGGGTCCCCGTCGCGCAGGGCCGCCTCGCACAGCAGTACGTCGGCACCACGCGCCAGGTCGACGAGGGCTTCGGTCGGGCCGGTGTCGCCGGAGTAGACCAAGGCCTTGCCGCCGTGCTCCACCCTGATCGCATACGCCGGGATCGGGTGCGCGACCTGCGCCGTCCGGACCGTGAAGGGCCCGATCTGCTGGCTGTCGGCCCAGTCGCGGAAGTCCAGCTCGCGGTCCATCCCCGGGATGTCGGGCAGGCCGTAGGCCCGGGCCATCCGTGAACCGCTGCCGACCGGGCCGTAGACGGGGATGCGCGGCAGTGGGGCGGCAGGCGAGTACTTGAGCGCGACGTACAGGCCGCACAGGTCCATGTAGTGATCGGGATGTAGGTGGGTCAGGCCGATCGCGCCGATCTCGTCGACTGCGAGATGACGCTGCAAGGCCCCGAGGGCGCCACTGCCGAGGTCCAGCACCAGCTGGAACCCTTCCGCGCTCACCAGGTACGACGAGGCGGGTGAGTCCGGTCCCGGGACGGAGCCCGAGCAGCCGATCACAGTGAGCCTCATTCCGCACACATTACTGGCGAGTCACGCCTGGCCGCAGGAGGTGGCGCGGGAGTCAGCGGATCCAGGCGAACTGGTCGACGGCGCTGATCACCGGGCCGAGGAAGCGGGACCCGATGGCGGCGAACTCAGCCGGGTCGCCGGTCGTGACGAACCGGTGGCGGGGCGCCGGCAGGGCGTCGTCGCGGAGCAGTCCGGCCTTGGTGAGCACACCGTAGAGGTCCTTGGCGCACTCCTCGGCGCTGCTCACCAGGGTCACCTCGTCGCCCATCACGTAGGAGATGACGCCGGTCAGATGCGGGTAGTGCGTGCAGCCCAGGATCAAGGTGTCCACCCCGCCCTCGACCAACGGGTCGAGGTACTCGTGGGCGGCGGCGAGCAGCTCCGGGCCCGACGTCACGCCGGCCTCGACGAACTCCACGAACCGCGGGCAGGGCTGCGTCTGGAGCTGCACCTGCGGAGCGGCGGCGAAGGCGTCGTCGTACGCCAGCGAGGCGGCCGTCGCCCGGGTGCAGATGACCCCGACGCGGCTGTTCCGGGTGGCTGCGACCGCCCGCTTGGCCGCCGGCAGGATCACCTCCACCACTGGTACGTCGTACCGCTCGCGGGCGTCTCGGAGCATGGCCGCGCTGGCGGAGTTGCAGGCGATCACCACGGTCTTCACGCCGGCCTCGACGAGGTGGTCAAGGCACTCCAGCGCATATTCGCGGACCTCGGCGATCGGCTTCGGCCCGTACGGCTGCCTGGCGGTGTCGCCGAGGTAGAGGATCGGCTCGTGCGGCAACTGGTCCAGCACCGCACGGGCGACGGTCAGACCGCCGAAACCTGAGTCGAAGATGCCGATCGGTGCGTCTGCCACGAGGTGACCTTATCCGCACAACGCCGCGGCCGGGGAACCCGGCGGACCGGGCCGTAGGCGGCACGGGATGATGTCCGGCGTGAAAGTGCTGATGCTGGTTCAATCCGCCGTGGCCGGCGACTCCCGCGTCCTGCGTGAGGCGACGGCTCTGGCGGAGGCTGGGCACGAGGTCCACCTGATCGGGCGTGACGTGCCGGAAGGCTTCGAGGTCGGACCCGGGATCACCGCCGAGTCCGCCGCCCGCTCGGCCGGCCTTCGGTACGGTCAGCCGGGACAGACTGCCGCGTCGCGACCGCCCGGCCTCGGCACAGTCGGCTTGCGAATGGTGCGGTGGCTGCTGCTGCCCGAGCACCGCCGCCGGACCGAATGGCACTGGCGCACGGCGGTGGCGGGGATGCTCGCCGGGTCGAAGCCGTACGAGGTGGTGCACGCCCACGACTTCAACACCCTCGAGCTGGCGGTGGAACTGGCCGACCGCTGGTCCGCCACCCTCGTCTACGACAGTCACGAGCTGTGGTTCGACCGCGCGCTGCCGGGCCGTCCGAGTCCGCTATGGCGGGCCCGCGGCCGGCGGCGGGAGAGCAGACTCGCGCGCCGGGCGGCGATGGTGCTGACGGTCAGCGACGGAATCGCACGCCGGCTGCGCGACCGGGGCCTGCCTGACGTCCGGGTGATCAGGAACACGTTCCCTCGACTGGACCGGCCGCCGAACCCGCCGAGCGAACCGGTCGCCCTGCTGTACGCCGGCCGGATCGGCGCGGGTCGTGACCTCGACGCTGTCGTCGCCGCGGCCGAGCGGCTGGCCCCGATCCGTACCGTCCTGATGGGGTCGATCGATCTCGGTTACCGGTTGGACCGGCGGACCGTCGAGACGGCCGAGCCGACCTCGATCGAGGGTGTCGACCGGGCGCTGCAGGAGTACGGCATCTCCCTTGTCACCCTGACCGACGGGTGCGAGAACCACCGGCTCGCCCTGCCGAACAAGCTGTTCCACGCCGTCCGGGCGGGCGTACCGGTGGTCGCCGCCGATCTGCCCGAGCTACGGACCATGGTCACGCGGTACCGGTTGGGCACGCTCTACCGGCCAGGCGACGCCTCGGCGCTGGTCGATGCCGTCCGCACCGTCGTCGTGGACTACGAGGGTTACCTCGACGGCGTACGCGCCGCGGCCTACGAGCTCAGCTGGGAACACGACTCGCAGGCGCTGGTCGCCGCCTACGCCGAGCTGGGCGCGCCTTGACGACCTCGACACGCGGCAGACGCAACTTATTTGCGGATACGCAACGTCTCTATAGACACATGTCATCATCCGAGGAGAGGATGCCGTGGCGCTCAGGCGCCCGGCACCGCTGTGGAGGGGTGCGTGTGGTGTTGACTGGTTGCCCCTACCCAGTCTTCGCTACAGTGACCGAGTTCCGGCGCCAGTCGCCGGAATTTCAACTGAGAAAGGCGTCGCTGGGATGAGTGCGACACGCACCGACGAGGATTTCACTCCCGCGGTGCACATCTACGAACCGCATCGTATCGGGCTGCCCCCGTTGCGGCCCTACATCCGCGCGTTGTGGCAGCGCAGGCAATTCGCGACGGAGATGTCCAGGGCCGGCATCCGGGCAGCCAACACCAATACGTTCTTCGGCCAGGTGTGGCTGGTGCTCAACCCCCTGCTGCTGGCGGCCGTGTACTACCTGCTGGTGACGATCCTGAACGGTGGCGCCCGGACGGACTCCGCACAACGCTTCGTGCATCTTTGCGGCGGGCTCTTCGCCTTCTACTACTTCTCCGGCGCGATGCTGTCCGGCGCCTCGAGTGTGGTGGGCGGCGGCAAGCTGCTGCTGAACATGTCGTTCCCCCGCATGTTGTTGCCGCTGTCGGCACTGCGGACCTCTTTCTTCCGCTTTCTTCCGACGATGGCCGTCTATGCCGTCATCCATTTCAGCTTCGGCGGCAGGCTGCACTGGGCGACGCTGCTCGCGCCGGTCTTCTTGTTCCTGCTGACCGTCTTCGGCGGCGGCATGGCGATGATCTTCGCCGCCCTGCAGGTGTATTTCCGAGACACCACCAGCTTCCTTCCCTATTTCGTCAGGATCTGGCTCTACCTGTCCCCCGTGCTGTGGTACGCCGAGGACACTCCGGAGCGATTCCAGCGGTTCATGATCGCCAATCCGTTGTACTCGCTCATCGGCGGCTGGACGGATCTGCTGGTACGGGGAACAATCCCTGCCCTGTCGCTGTGGATCGGCGGCGTGCTCTGGGCGACCGCCGCGCTGGTGGTCGGTGCATTGTTCTTCCTGTCGAGGGAGCGAGAGTTCGTTGTCCGTCTCTGAGCCCGCGGTGCTGGCCAAGAAGACCCCGGCGCGCGCCGTCCGGGTCGAGAACCTTTCCATCACGTACCGGACGACGTTCGAGCGCGTGCCCACCTTCAAGAGCGCGATCGTCCGGTTCGGCCGCGGGGAACGCGCCATCCGCGAGGTGGAGGCCGTCCGGGACCTCTCGTTCGAGGTCGACCACGGCGCCACGGTGGGCATCATCGGCGCGAACGGCGCCGGCAAGTCGACGCTGATGCGCTCGATCGCCGGCATCCTGCCACCGACCGCGGGGCGGATCGAGGTGCACGGCCGGGTCAGCACCCTGCTGTCCCTCGGCGTCGGCTTCAACGCCGCGTTGTCGGGCCGGGAGAACGTCGTCCTGGGTGGTCTGGCGGGCGGCCTCAGCCGCAAGCAGATCCAGGCCAGGTACGAGGAGATCGCCGCCTTCGCCGAGCTGGACGACTTCATCGACATGCCGATGCGGACGTACTCCTCGGGCATGTTCAGCCGGCTGGCCTTCTCCGTCGCGGTGCACATGGACCCGGACATCCTGCTGATCGACGAGGCGCTGTCGGCGGGCGACGGCGCCTTCAAGCAGAAGGCCGCGGCGAAGATGAAGGAGCTGGTCACCGACGCCCGGACGATGTTCCTCGTAAGCCACGCGATGAGCAGCATCAAAGACCTCTGCAGCGAGTGCATCTGGTTGCACAAGGGCCAGCTGATGATGCGTGGCGACCCGACGGAGGTCGTTGCGGCGTACAACAAGTTCCTGCAGGTGGGCGAGGACGCGTTCACCCTCGAGGATTTCTGAGCTCATGCAGGGGGCCTCGAGAGCAGACGTCGGCATCGTGTCAACAGGCCACGATGTCGCGGACGCTCGGCTGCACAAGATCACGGCCGCCCTGCTGCGCCGTGGCCTACGCGTGGAGGTGTGGGGCCTGGGCGACCCGGCCGCGGGGCCTGCCGGTGCGGCTGTCCGGGCCAAGAACCGCGGCGGCCTGCTCAACCGCCTCGGGCGGGCGGCGGTCATGCCGTGGCGCAGTCGAGCCAAGGTGCTGCTGACCGTCGACCCCGATCTGGTTCCGGTCGGCCGCCTGGCCACCGGACTGCGTCGCCGCAAGATGGTCGCGGACATCCACGAGGACTACGGCCGCCTGCTCTCCGACCGGGCCTGGGCCGCCGGCCTGATCGGTTGTCCCGCTCGGGTCCTGGTGCGGATGAGCTCAAGGCTCGCGGCCGGTGCCGACCTCACCGTCGTGGCCGATCTCCACCTCCCACCGCACTACGCGCGGCACCGACGACTGGTGGTCCAGAACCTGCCGGACCCGGCGTTCCTGGCCCCCACGGGGCCCGAGGGCCCTCCCAGGGCGATCTACGTGGGCGACCTCCGGGCGAGCCGGGGTCTGTTCGACATGGCCGAGGCCATCGCCGCGGCGCCTGGCTGGTCGCTGGACCTGGTCGGGCCGGTCGCCGACGCCGACCGGGACGATTTCGAGCAGCGGATCAAGGAACCCGATCTCTTCGGCCGGGTCGTGCTGCACGGCCGCCAGCCACCGGCCGCGGCATGGCGGGTCGCGGCGGGTGCCTGGGTCGGGTTGGCGCTGCTGCAGGAGACACCGGCCTTCCTGGACGCGATGCCGTCCAAGGTCTACGAGTACCTGGCCAGCGGCCTTCCCGTACTCTCAACCTGCCTGCCCCGGCAGGCGGAGCTCATCGAGGACTCCGGCGGCGGCATGCTGATCGGCAGCCCGGACGAGGCTGCCGAGGTGCTTCGCCGCTGGGCCGACCATCCCGCCGAGCTGGAGAAGCTGCGGCGATCCGCTCTCGACTGGGCCACTGCCACCTTCCCCACCAGAACCCCCTACGACGAACTGGCGGACGCGATCAGCGACCTGCTGCCGGAGAGACGATGACGACTCGACCACACCTCCTGTACGTCGCGTGGGGATTCCCGCCCTGCCGTGGCGGCGGGGTCTACCGTGCTCTGGCCACCGCGAACAGGTTCGCCGCGCGCGGCTGGCGGGTGACCGTGCTGACCGCCGAGCGCGAGACGTTCCACCGCTTCACCGGCGCCGACGCCACCCTGGAGGAGCGGATCGACCCGGCCGTGGAGGTGGTCCGGGTGCCCTTCGACTGGCCGATCCTCGAGTCCGACCTGCGGCGCTGGTCGCGGTTGCGCGCGAGCCGGCCGAAGCTGTGGCTGAAGTTGCGCACCAAGCGCGACCAGCTTCCCTTCCCGGAGATCGGTTACGGGCCCTGGCGGAAGACGATCGAACGGGCTGCGGAGCGGATCCACGCCGCCGACCCGGTCGACCTGGTGGTGGCGACGGCAAATCCGCACGTCGCGTTCACGGCCGCCTGGCGGCTGAACCGACGCCACGGCGTCCCCTACGTGATGGACTATCGCGACGCCTGGCTGTTGGACGTGTTCAGCGGTGACCGGCTGCACGAGCCCCGCAGCCGGGCGGCCCGCTGGGAACGCGACCTGGTGCGATCCGCGCAGGAGGTCTGGTTCGTCAACGACCCGATCCGCGCCTGGCACGAGCAGCTCTACCCCGACCACGCGGCGAAGATGCACACCGTGTCGAACGGGTTCGACCCCGAGCTGGCGCCCGCTGTCCACGACCGCGGACCGGTCGGCGACCGTCCGCTGGTCTTCGGCTATCTCGGCACGGTCTCGCCCAAGGTGCCGCTGGCCGAGTTCGTCAAGGGCTGGCAGGAGGCTCGGGAGATGTCGTCCGACCTGGCCACGGCAGAGGCTCGGATCCACGGCTACCTCGGGTACTACGCCCAGCCCCGGGTGGACATGCTCGCCACCATCCAGGCAGCCGCCGACGACGGCGTCAGCTACGCCGGACCGGTGGGCAAGGGCGAGATCGGCGCGGTGTACGACGGTTTCGACGTCCAGCTCCTCATCCTCGGCGCGGGGCGCTACGTCACCAGCGGCAAGGTGTTCGAGTACCTCGCCACCGGGCTGCCCGTGGTCTCCGTCCACGACCCGATCAACGCCGCCTCGGACGTCCTCCGGGGCCACCCACTGTGGTTCCCGGTGACCGACCTGGAGCCTTCGACGATCGCCAAGGCACTGACCGAGGCGGCGCATGCCGCCCGCACCGCGGACACGGAAGTACGACGGACGGCGCGCGCCTTCGGCGCCGGCTTCCGCCGTGACCTGCAGCTGGACCCGCGCATCGACGCGCTCGGGCAGGACCTTTCGCCGCAGGCGCTGGCCACGGTCGGAGGCGAGGCGGAGTGAACGTCGTACTGCTGGCCACGCGGCGGCTCCCGGCCGCCTACTTCGAGACCCTGCGGGCCGATCTCGGGGGCGATCCCGAGCTCGGCCTCGACGTGATCGCCTGGTCACCGCCGAGAGAGCCGGTCGACGAGGTGGTCCGCCGCTTCCTGTTGATCGGCCCCGGCCGCATGCCGGTGGCCGCCCCGCCCACGACCCCGGCGAGCCCGACACCCCCAGCGAGCAAATCAACCCCGGTCACCCCCAAGAGCCCTGCGCAGCCGACCGCGAAGGTCCCGACCGGCGATCCCCCGCGGCCGGCCGGGCTCGGCCGCCGGGTGGCCCGGCGGCTCGTGGCGGCCGCACGGTGGCGCTACCGGCGATTGCGGCGCGACGGGGTGATGCCGACACTCAAGCGGCTGCCCGCCACGCTCAAGAAGTCCCGGCCGGCCCGGTGGCTCCGGGCTCGCCGTGCCAAGGAGGTCTCCCGCACCTATTGGACCCGGATCACCTCGCGGCCGGACGTACTGGCGTTGATCGACAAGGCCGATGTCGTGGTCGCGCTGGACGCCGCCGCCGTCTGGGCCGGCTGGAACATCGGCCGACGTACGGCGGACACACCGGTGGTGCTGGGTGTTCCCGCCGCCCGCCGCGAGCTCGACCGGCTCCGGGTCGGCTAGGCATGGACGGAACAGCGGTGCTCCCACGGTCAGTCAGATCGCGGGTCCGCGAACGTCTGCCGGCGCCCGTGGCGGACGCGGTGCGGATGGCCAGGCGGGGCCTGGCAGGGCTGCGTCGGCCGCTGGTGCGGATACCAGCGTTCCCGCCGATCGCGGACACACCGATCAGACTGCTGGTCGGACCCACGAACTCCGCCGGTCAAGGCTTCGCCTGGGCCCGCTGTGCGCGATCCCTGCCCGGTGTGAGCGGCACGGCGTTCGCCCTGCACCGCACCAAGCAGTACGACTTCGCCGACGACTATGGCGTACCGCTCGAGCTGTTCGGGCACCCCCGCTGGCAGCGTGCGCAGCAACGTCACGTCCTGACCGGCTATACCCATGTCCTGGTCGAGTCGCTGCGTCCGCTCCTGGGTTCCGGCTCGGCCGGCGCGGACATCGAGCGTTTCACCGAGGCCGGCCTCGAGGTCGGGCTGGTGTTCCA
>DASTVQ010000098.1:0-18014 GCA_035759015.1 Kribbella sp. | reverse complement strand
CAGGCGACCGGCAGGTCGTCACCCAGCTCGGCGGCGCGGCGCCGAGACAGCGGCGTGATGGGGTCCAGCGGGTGCTCGGGCAGCTCGGCGCCCTCGATCACCGGGGTCCACTCGTCGAGCAGCCCGGCCAGGGTGCGCAGCAGCCGGGTCTTGCCCTGGCCGCGCTCACCGAGCAGGACGACGTCGTGGCCGGCGAGCAGGGCCCGCTCCAGCTGCGGGATGACTGTGCGGGAGAACCCGACGATGCCGGGCCAGGGGTCACGGCCGGCGCGCAACTCGTTCAGCAGGTTGTCGCGGATCTCGGCCTTGATCGTGCGGGGGAGGTATCCGGCGGCCCGAAGCTCGCCGGCTGTGCGGGGAAGATCAGCAGGGGCGCTCGTCACCCCCCCGACGTTACCCCGCACCCCCCAATCCCCCACCCCGTTTTCCTTCGCCGCACCCCCTACCAACGGCGCCAACGCGACCACCCGGCGTATCCATAATTGTGGAAAACCTCCCGGCGAGTCGTCGGTACTGGTGCTACTACCGACAACACGACGCACCAGAGCCGACGAATCGCGGGAGCGGTTTCCACAACCCAGCCCACCTCCCGCCCCGCCACCTCCCGCCCCGCCATCGCAACGCCACGCCACCGCACCGGCCCGCCACCGCACCGCCCCCGCACCGCCCCCGCCGGCAGTCCCCACCCGACCGGGGCGAGATCGCCGGGTACGCGGCAGAACCGCCGACCGGGGACCTCCAACCTGGTGGACAACCCTCCGGCGATTCGTCGCATCTGGGGCACTACCGGGGCGAGTCCGCCCCAGAGCCGACGAATCGGCGGAAGACAATCCACAGGTTGCGCATGGAAGGACGCCGGCCCGGGGGCGGGCTGAGGCGCGGCGGTGCGGGAGACATCGGGCAGGGCGGTGGCGGAGCGGGTCAGGGGGTGGTTCTGGGGGTTACGCGGCCGCCGGCGAAGAGGTACGGGGTGCCGTTGGGGAAGCGGTTGAAGGTCACCGGGGTCCAGGGTTGGCCCGGTGCGTCCTGGACGACGAAGCGGTCCCCGTCGGCGTCGGCCGGGTGAAGCTCGTACTCGTGGACCGGTTCCTCCGCTATGGCGAGCCGGTCCCCCGTCGCCCGGTAGGTCATCGTCAGCGCTCCGCCGCGTCGGGCGACGTCGATATCGACACTGGCGCGCGCGTACCGGCCCACGTGACGATCGTCCGGCTCTACGCCCTCGACGGGTTGGGGACCGGGTGGCACCCGCACACCGACGTACTGGTCGAAGACCTCGGAGGCGATCGACTGGAACAGCGCCGGGGCGTTGCCCGAGTTCGTCAGCAGGCAGACCGCGAGCCGCGCCTCCGGGTCGATCCGCAGATAGGCGAGCTGGGAGATGGTCTCGCCGTCGTGACCGAACAAGCGGCGACCCGACCAGTCGTGCAGCCGCCAGGTGAGACCGACAGCCGTCAGGCCGCCGCTCGCGCCGCGGATCTCGGCCTGCGGCTCCCGCATCGAGGCCAGCGAGCCCTCGGCGTCCAGGTGGTGCTGCGCGAACGTGAGCAGGTCGCCCGCGCG
Source organism: Kribbella sp. (assembly GCA_035759015.1). Classification (GTDB taxonomy): domain Bacteria; phylum Actinomycetota; class Actinomycetes; order Propionibacteriales; family Kribbellaceae; genus Kribbella. Next base: position 16,454 of record DASTVQ010000098.1, on the reverse strand, counting down.
CTGGGTGATCAGACCGGCCGGACCGAGGCTGCGGGGAAGCTGCCAGGTGCTCACCGGGTTGCCGTCGGTGTGGGCATGGCCGACGGCCGCGCGGTGCAGGATCGCCTCCTCCGGCAGGGTCACCGTGCCGGTCAGCCCGAGTGGTTCGACCAACCGGGCCCGGAGGGACTCGTCCCAGGTGCGTCCGTCCAGCACCTCGATGATCCGGCCGAGCAGGACGAAGCCCGCGTTGCAGTACGAGTACGCCGCGCCGGGTGGGAAGAGCTGAGCCGCGTCGCCCAGCAGGCCGACGTACCGCTCGACGCAGTCGTCGCCGCGCCCGGTATCGGTGAAGATGTCGCCGTCGATACCGCTGGTGTGCGTGAGCAGGTGCCGCACGCTGACCTGGTCGGGGAGCGGCGCACCCGGCAGCAACTTCACCACGGCGTCGTCCAGCGCCAGCCGGCCCTCGTCGACCAGCTGCATGATCATGGTCGCGGTCCACGGCTTGGTGATCGACCCGACCTGGAAGACCGAGTCAGCCGTCACCTCCACCCCGGTGGCCCGGCTCAGCACGCCGTACGGCGCGATGGTCTCCTCGCCGTCGGACAGGATGCCCAGCACAGCACCCGGTACGTCGGCCTCGGCGGCCAGCTCGGTCAGTCTCGCGGTCCAGTCGACGGGCGGCATGGCCCGTACGTTACTGGCCCTGGGTGAGTTGCCGAAGGACAGCCTCGATCTCTTCGCGAGCTACCTGCTCCTCGAGTCCGAGCTCTTGCAGGACCTTGGTGGCGACACCGCCCGAGTCGCGGTAGAAGGCCAGCAGGACGTGCTCCGTGCCGATGTAGTTGTGCCCTAGCTCAAGCGCCTCGGCCGCGGCACCTTGCAGCACGTGCGCGGCCCGCGGGGTCAGCGGCGGCTCCCCCTGGTGCGGCGTGGCGCCGGGCGGGCTCACCGCGGTCAGAGCGGCCTCGACGCCTTCCTCGGTGAGGCCATGGGCAACCAACAGCTTGGTCGCGATCGCCTCGGGCTCGGTATAGAAGGCCAGCAGCAGGTGCTCGGTACCGACATATGCGTGGTTGCGGCGCAACGCGACCTGGGCGGCGGCCTCGACGACGTTGCGGGTGCGCTGCGTGTAATGGTCGAAGGCCGGCCGGGTGGTCCACGACACAGCGAACCGCTTGTGGGCGGCCTGCTTGCTGACGCCGAGCACCGCGCTGATCTCGACCCAGGACTTGCCGGCGCCTCGGGCCCGGTCGACGAAGTAGCCGAGCGCGGCATCGCCGGTACTGGTCAGCTCGCTGATCGTGCTCGATGCGGTGGCCAGCTGGTCCAGGGCATCGTCGCTGCCGGCGTCGCGACGGATCGTGTCGATGAGTTCCTGCAGGTTGGGTCCGGGTGTCATGCGCTCGCCTCCTGGTCGATGCGACACAGGTCGTCAACCCTAGGTTGACGACCTCTCATCGTCAACCCAGGGTTGACAGCTTGAACCCGGCCATAGGGTGCTCGACATGAGTGGTGTGCTGCCGGATCTGATCGAGCCCGGCTTGCGAGTTTTGTTCTGCGGGATCAACCCGGGCCTGCTCTCGGCCGCGACCGGTCACCACTTCGCCCGGCCCGGAAACCGGTTCTGGCCGGCATTGCATCGCTCCGGCTTCACACCGCGCCGGCTCCGGCCGGACGAGCAGATCGAGTTGCTCCAGTACGGCGCCGGCATCACGAACCTCGTGGACCGCGCCTCCGCCCGGGCCGACGAGCTGACCCGGGCCGAGCTGGTGGCGGGAGCCGAGGCGCTGATGGAAAAGGTGCTGCATTTCGCGCCCCGTTGGCTCGCGATCGTCGGCGTCACGGCGTACCGGGATGCGTTCGGGGAGCGGAAGGCGAGGATGGGGCCGCAGGAGCGGCGGATCGGCTCGACCAGGGTCTGGGTCCTGCCGAACCCGAGCGGCCTGAACGCCCACTACACCGTCGACACCCTCGCGGCTGCCTACCGAGACCTCCGGACGGCCGCGGACAAAGAGCCCGGCAGTTGGGGCCGATCTATGCCAGGCTGAATGTCTGCTGGGACCGTCAAGCGAGGGCGGTACGGAGGGTGCGGATCGCGAGGGCGATGGCGGCCACGTCCTCCAGGGTCGCACGCAACAGCGAGGCGGTGATCTGGTTCCGCTCTGCCTCGCCGGTCGTGCACTGGTGGGAGACGAGGATGGTCACCGTGGCGAACGAAACCAACGAGATCGTGCTGAGCATGCAGGACCTTCGTGAGGTCACCAGTTTCGCCGCTGAGAGCGCGCAGGAAGTGCTGGAGATCTTCGAGAGAGCACACCCGGCCGACTCCCGCCCTCGCGACGCGATCGACGCCGCACGGACGTTCGCCCGAGGCGGCAAACGCGGGAAGACACTGCGCGACACCGGGTGGGCGGCGCACAAGGCGGCGCGAGACGCAGACACCGCGGCTGCGGGCGATGCGGCGCGAGCGGCGATGTGCGCGGCATCCGCTGCGTACTTGCATCCACTGGCCGACGCTCACCAGGTGAAGCACATTCTGGGGGCCGCGGCCCACGCGGCGAGAGCGGCCGAACTTATGGCGGGCGATGATCGAGATGTCGGTGCTGATCACATTGAGCAAGCTCGCCGGCGCGCTACCCCAATCGTCGTTGACGTGCTGAGCCGCTACCCCGCGGCACCGCCTGGTGGAGGGCGCGTCGGGGAGCTGCTTCGCGGTCTGGATGGGGCCCTCCGCGGCCGTTCCTGAAGGCAACGTCCCTGCCGAGTAGACCTAGCCGCCGGAGATGCCGAGCTCCGCCTCGGCGAGGTCGGCGGTGAGGCCGTCGGTGTCGTCGAGCCAGCCGTACGGAAGGACGACGTGGTCGCGCGGTCCACCCTGCCGCCCGCGTGGTGCGCCCAGCTCGTGCACCGGGAACGGTGCCGTGGGGTCCAGCTGTGACAGGAGGTCGTCGAGGGTCGCCAGCGAATCGACCATGCCGAGGGCCGCGCGGAGCTCGCCGCCGGCCGGGAAGCCCTTCAGGTACCACGGGACGTGCTTGCGGATGTCGCGCAGCCCGCGATCCTCCCCCATCAAGTCCGCCAGCAGTTCCGCATGGCGTCGCATCACCGTGGCGACCTCGCCCAGTGTCGGCAGGTTCAGCGCCTCGCCACCCGCGAACGCCACGGCCAGGTCGCGGAACAGCCAGGGCCTGCCGAGACAACCGCGGCCGACGATCACGCCCGCGCACCCGGTGTCCTCGACCATCCTGAGCGCGTCGCCCGCCTCCCAGATGTCGCCGTTGCCCAGGACCGGGATGCCGACGTGCCGGACCAGCTCGGCGATCTTGGACCAGTCCGCCTCGCCCGAGTAGGCCTGCGCCGCCGTTCGCCCGTGCAGCCCGATCGCGGCGCAGCCGGACTCCTCGGCGATCCGCCCCGCGTCCAGGTAGGTCTGGTGCTCGCTGTCGATGCCGATCCGCGTCTTCATCGTCACCGGTACGTCGTACGGGGTCGCGGCCTTGACGGCTGCCTGAAGGATGGCGCCCAGCAGGTTCCGCTTCCAGGGCAGGGCCGCGCCGCCGCCCTTGCGGGTCACCTTCGGGACCGGGCAGCCGAAGTTCAGGTCGATGTGGCTGACGCCGTAGGAGTCGCAGAGCACCTCGACCGCACGGCCGATGTAGACCGGGTCCACGCCGTACAGCTGGACCGAGCGAACCGACTCCCGCTCGTCGAAGGTGAGCATGTCCAGGCTCTTCTGATCGCCCTCGACGATGCCGCGCGAGGTGATCATCTCGCACACGTACAAGCCGGCGCCCTGCTCGGCGCAGAGTCGCCGGTACGCCGCGTTGGTGATGCCCGCCATCGGCGCGAGCACCACCGGGGTGTCGATCGTCAGGTTGCCCAGTCGCAGCATGAGCTCAGGCCTTGGTGACCAGGACCCGCCCGTCGCCGGAGACCTGGGCTCGGTACGGCTGGACCGCGTTCGCGACCGTCGTCACGTCGCAGGCGATCCCCTGCGGGTCGGTGTGCTTGACCACGGCCACGGCGTCCATCTTGCAGGTCACCTTGGCGGCGCCCGGCACGGTCCGCTGCACCGCGTCGACCACCTTGGCCTTGACGATCGCGACCGAGTCGGACGTGAACTTGTATGTCGCGGAGTACTGCTTGGCGTCCACCGTCAGCTTGCCCGAGTACGACTTGCCGGCGTATGTCACGGTGCAGGTCAGGTTGTGCTCGCCGGGCTCCTCGACGTCCTCGATGCCCGGGCAGCCAACCGTCGTGGTCGCCGCCTCGCCGGCCGCGATCTGGGCCTGCTTCGCGATCGCGAACCGGATTCGCTGGGCCAGCGGCGCGTCTGAGTCGGGCGTGCCCGTGACCTTGGGCGTCGGCCACGGCTTGCTTGGCATCGGCAGCGGAGTCAGGGACGGCGTCGGCGCCGATGTGCTCGGCGCCGACGGGCTGGTGGACGAGGTGGAACCGCTCGCGTTCGCCGGCGGATCGTCCGAACACCCGGCGGTGACCACCAGAGCGAGGGCAGCCATCAACACCACGATCGCCGTCTTGCGCATGGTCAGCATCCAACCAGACGCTGGGCCAGGTAGCCCGTGACCTCGGTGAGAGCGATGCGTTCCTGTTTCATCGAGTCGCGCTCGCGAATCGTCACGGCCTGGTCCTCCAGGGTGTCGAAGTCCACCGTGATGCAGTACGGCGTGCCGATCTCGTCCTGGCGACGGTAGCGACGGCCGATCGCGCCGGCGTCGTCGAAGTCGACGTTCCAGCTCTTCCGCAGCTCGGCGGCCAGGTCCTTGGCCTTCGGCGACAGGTCGGCATTGCGCGACAGCGGCAGCACGGCCGCCTTCACCGGCGCCAACCGCGAGTCGAACCGCAGCACGGTGCGCTTGTCCACCCCGCCCTTGGCGTTCGGCGCCTCGTCCTCGGTGTAGGCGTCGAGGAGGAAGGCGAGCACGTTGCGGGTCAGGCCGGCCGCCGGCTCGATCACGTACGGCGTCCAGCGCTCGCCCTTCTCCTGGTCGAAGTAGGACAGGTCCGCACCGGAGTGCTTGGAGTGCGTCGACAGGTCGAAGTCGGTCCGGTTCGCGATGCCCTCGAGCTCGTCGAACTCCTTGCCGCCGAAGTGGAACCGGTACTCGATGTCGACCGTGCGCTTCGCGTAGTGGCTCAGCTTCTCCTGCGGGTGCTCGTAGAAACGCATGTTGTCCGGGTTCAGGCCGAGGTCGACATACCAGTCCCAGCGCGCCCGCAGCCAGTAGTCGTGCCAGTGCTCGTCGGAGCCGGGCTCGACGAAGAACTCCATCTCCATCTGCTCGAACTCGCGGGTCCGGAAGATGAAGTTGCCGGGCGTGATCTCGTTGCGGAAGCTCTTGCCCACCTGGGCGATGCCGAACGGCGGCTTCTTGCGGGCGGTGCCCATCACGTTGGCGAAGTTGATGAAGATGCCCTGCGCGGTCTCGGGCCGCAGGTAGTGCAGACCCTCCTCGGTCTCGACCGGGCCGAGGTAGGTCTTCAGCAGGCCGTTGAACATCCGTGGCTCGGTGAAGGTGCCGCGGTTGCCGCAGTTCGGGCAGGTGACCTCGGACAGCTTCACCTCGTCGGCGCCGCGGCCCTTGCGGATGGCGTACTCCTCGCGCAGGTGGTCGTCGCGGAAGCGCTTGTGGCAGGACTGGCACTCGGTCAGCGGGTCGACGAACTCCGAAAGGTGACCCGACGCCTCCCACACCTTGGTCGGCAAGATGACCGAGGAGTCCAGGCCGACGATGTCGTCACGGCTCGTCACCATGGAGCGCCACCACTGGGTGCGGACGTTGTTCTTCAGCTCGGTGCCGAGCGGACCGTAGTCCCAGGCCGACTTGGTACCGCCGTAGATCTCGCCGCACGGGTAGACGAAGCCTCTCCGTTTGCTGAGGCTGACGACGGCATCGACGGTATCCACGGGCACTTTTCGACTCCAGATTGGTGGTACAGGAAGGTCCAGGCTATCGGGCCGGGGTGGCCCGCGTCGCATCCGTTCGCGCGACAGTGCTATTGCAGTGGCTCTGCCTCGAGCGAGTCGTAGGCGGTGGGCTCGTCGATCGCCTCCGAGAGCAGCGGCACCGCGGCCAGTTTCACCTCGTACGGCGACAGGGCCCGGCGGTAGCTGCCGATGTTCTCCCACTCCATCGATAGGGCCAGCAGTTCGGGGTCGTCGGCGTTCCGCCCGGTCCGTGCCGCCACGAAGCCCCGCTGCCGCGACAGCACCTCGACGGCGGTCTCCAGCCGGCTCACGAACTCCGGCTGCGCGGACTCCTCGACCCGGAACCTGATCACCACGAACACGCGCGCCAGCGTACGGCGTCACCCGCCGCTGCCCGCACAGGCCTGGGGCTGCGCGGACGATCCGGTGTAGGGAGTCGTCGCCCTCGCCTGGAACAATGGGTCGATGAGCACCGGATCCCCCAGCCCGTCCAACGGTCAGCCGATGAGTCCGCTGCGGGCGCGGATCACCAGGCTCAGCTACCCGTACGTACGCAAGCTGCACGACATGCCGAAGCTGACCCTGCCGGGCATCACGCTCGTGCTCGCGCTGGCGGGGGTGTTCGCCCCGGTCGTCGTCGCCGTGCCGGCGCTGATCCTGCTGGCGCTCCTGCTCGCCTGGCTCGGGTTCCTCTCCTGGCCGGTGGTCACCGTCGGAAGCCGGGCCATCCGCGTCTTCGCCGTACTGGTCGTGCTGTTCTTCGCCGTGTCGCGGATAGCCGGCGGTTGACCTACCGGCTGCGGGCCGGCGTCGGGTCGAGCGGTTCCGGCTCGGCCACGAGGTCTCGGGAACGATCGGCTACAGCCATCGCCGCGAGGGCGGTCGTCAGCGGGACCGCCGCGATGATGCCGAGGCTGCCGACCAACCCCCGCACGACTTCCATCGCCACGAGCTCGGTGGACAGGACGTACCCGCCGGGTACGCCGCCGACAGCGAACATCATCAGGATCGGGAGCGCCGCACCGGCGTAAGCCAGCACCAGGGTGTTCACCACCGATGCGACATGCGCGCGGCCGATCCGTAGCCCGGCCCCTACCAGTGACCGCCGACTCGCGGACGGGTTCGCGGCCGACAACTCCCAGACCGCGCTCGCCTGCGTCACGGTCACGTCGTCCAGCACGCCGAGCGCGCCGATCACCATGCCCGCCACCAGCAGCCCGGCGAGGTCCAGGCCGCCCACGTACGCCTTGATGTTCGAGGCGCCCTCGACGGCGAGCCCGCTCAGCTGGCAGAGCTTGACGAACGCCCAGCCGAGCCCGACGGTCAGGCCCAGCGCGGCGATCGTACCGGCCAGTGCCACCGAGGTCTGCGCATTCACGCCATGCGTGAGGTAGAGCGCGACCACCATGATCACCGAGCCGCCGACCACCGCCACCAGCAGCGGGTTGGATCCCTTGAGGATGGCCGGCATGACGAACTGGGTCAGCATCAGCGCGGTGACGGCCAAGGCGACGAGCGCCGCAACGCCGCGCCACCGAGACAGCGCGACCACGGCGATGGCGAAGAGTCCCGCCAGCAGGGCCAGCGGCCGGGTCCGGTCGTGGTCGACGTACTGGTACCGCTCGGCGAGCGGCGCGCCCTTCTGCTCGCCAAGCATGATCCGATCACCCGTGTCCACCGGCGACCTCGTCTGGGTGCCCTTGGGCACTTCGACGGGGACCACCCGCCCCTTGTCCGCACCGGGTGCCGCGGTCAGTTTCACCCTGGCCACGTTGCAGTCCTTCGGCGCGTCCGGGCACGGCTTCAGCGCTATGACGGTGCCGCGCGCCTGGCTCGTGTCCAGCGCCGCGACCTTCACGTCCCCGTGCGGCCACAGCAGCGCCATCGCGACCAAGGCGGCCAGGATCAGCGGCACGAGCAGGCATGCGACAACCAGCCGGACCCGTCGAGCCACCACGGCGTCCGTATCGACCACCGAGGTGTCCAAGACGCTGTCGCCGTGTCCGTGTCCGTGGCCGTGCCCCGTGGGCAACGCGATACGGCCCGTCCTGCGCCTGGGATTCGCCCGCCTGCGGCCCACGTTCCGGCTCACCGTCCACCACTTCCTGTTTTGACAATCACTTCCATTTAAATGAAAATGATTGTCATGAGATCTCGGACTCTCGCCCTGGTCGCCGGCTGCGCGGCGCTCGCCGCAACTCTGGCAGGCTGCGGTGGCTCGGATGCAGCCGGCTCCAGTGACAAGCTCAGCGTGGTCGCGTCGTTCTACCCGCTCGAGTTCATCGCCGAGGAGGTCGGCGGTGACGCGGTGGAGGTGACCACACTGACGGCCCCGGGTGTCGAGCCGCACGACCTCGAGCTGACTCCCAAGCAGGTCGGCAGCATCGCCGAGGCCAAGGTGGTGTTGTACGAGAAGAAACTGCAGCCGGCAGTCGACCAGGCGGTCGAGCAGAACGCCGAAGATGCCGGCTTCGACATCGCGCCTGCCGCGCACCTGGAGGCAACCGGCGCCGACTTCGAAGGACCAGCGGACAGCGGAGCTGCCGACGCGCTGGACCCGCACTTCTGGCTCGACCCGGTCCGGTACGCCGAGGTGGTGACCGCCGTGGCCGACCGGTTCGTTCAGCTGGACAGCGCCAATGCCGCCGGTTACCTGCAACGCGCCGAGGCCTTGCGCGCCGAGCTGACCAAGCTGGACGCCGACTACAAGGCAGGCCTGAAGACCTGCAAGCTGCAGACGTTCGTGACCAGTCACGAGGCCTTCGCCTATCTGGCCAAGCGGTACGGTCTGCGGATGATCGGCATCGCGGGCTTCACCCCTGACGCCGAGCCCACCCCGGCCCGGATCAAGGAGGTGCAGGACATCGTCCGCGAGCAGCAGATCACCACGATCTTCTACGAGGAGCTGGTCAGCCCGAAGGTCGCCGAGTCGATCGCCCGCGACCTCAAGGTCAAGACCGCGGTGCTGAGCCCGATCGAAGGGCTGACCGATGCGGACACTGGCGAGACCTACCTGTCCCTGATGCGGGAGAATCTTCAGGAGCTCCAGAAGGCGAACGGTTGCGCGTGACCTCAATCGACCAGACCCCTACTGCCGCGAAGGCGGTCCAGGTCACCGACCTGTCGGTCGACCTGGGCGGTCGGCCCGTGCTGCGCGGGGTCGACCTGGAGATCCGCCCGGGCGAGGTGGTCGCCATCCTCGGCACCAACGGCTCCGGCAAGTCCACGTTGATCCGCACGATCGTCGGTCTGTTGCCGGCGGCCCGCGGTGAGGTCTCGCTGTTCGGCACACCGGTCCCACGGTTCAGGCAGTGGCGCCGGATCGGTTACGTGCCGCAGCGCATCACCGCGGCCGGCGGCGTACCGGCGACCGTGCAGGAGGTCGTGGCGTCCGGACTGCTGTCCCGGCGCCGGCTGTTCCGGCCGCTGACCGCCGCGAACCGCAAGGCGATCGACGCCGCGCTCGAGGTGGTCAGGATGTCCGACCGGCGCAAGGACGGTGTGGCCGAGCTGTCCGGTGGCCAGCAGCAGCGGGTGCTGATCGCCCGGGCGCTCGTCTCGGACCCCGAGCTGCTGATCCTGGACGAGCCCACGGCCGGTGTGGACCTGGCCAGCCAGGGTGTCTTCGCCGACGCCATCCGCGAGCGCGTCGCCGGCGGCACCACGGTGGTCCTGGTCAGCCACGACCTCGGCCCGATGGGCGCGATGATCGACCGATCGGTCGTGCTGCGTCGGGGCCGCATCGTGTACGACGGGCCGCCGCAGGCCTCTGAGACTCATGCCCACGTCCACCCGCACGGTTCCGGATCCGACGAGCCGGGGTGGCTGTCATGACGATGTTCGAGCTGGAGTTCATGCAGCGGGCGCTGATCGCGGGTCTGCTGACCGGCCTGTCGGCACCGGCGATCGGCACCTACCTGGTGCAGCGCCGGTTGTCCTTGATGGGCGACGGCATCGGTCATATCGCCATCACCGGGGTCGCACTGGGCCTGCTCACAGGGACCGCGCCCGTACTTGCCGCCGTACTGGTCGCCATCGCGGGCGCGACCGCCATCGAGCTGGTCCGCGCTCGCGGCAAGGCGAGCGGCGACGTAGCCCTCGCGCTGCTCTTCTACGGCGGTATCGCCGGTGGCGTGCTGCTGATCGGCCTGGCCGGGCAGGGTGCCGCGACCCTCAACACCTATCTCTTCGGGTCTCTGACCACCGTCTCCCCGAGCGACTTGTGGGTGGTCATCGGACTGGCCGTCACGGTCCTGATCTTCGCGATCGGGCTCGGACCGCAGCTGTTCGCGGTCTGCCAGGACGAGGAGTTCGCGCGGGTCACCGGTCTGCGGGTCCAGGTGCTGAACCTGCTGATCGCGGTGATGGCCGCGGTGACCGTGACCGTCGCGATGCGCACGGTGGGGCTGCTCCTGGTGAGCGCCCTGATGGTGGTGCCGGTGGCAACCGCACAGCAGTTCACCCGTTCGTTCCGCAGCACCTTCATGGTCGCCTGCGCGATCGGTGTCGCCGCTTGCATGGCCGGCATCGTCACGTCGTACAACGCGAATGTCGCCCCGGGCGCCACCATCGTCGTCCTGGCACTGGCCGGGTTCGTGGTGGCCGCGATAGCCGGAACGCTCCTGCGGCGGCGCCGTACCGCAGTGGCCCCGCTGTCCGACGAGGCGCCCGAGGTGGCCGTGCCGGAGCCGGCTCCGCATGTCGTCAGCACCCAGCACCAGCACGCGCACGACCCGCAGTGTGGCCATTCGGCGGTGAAGCACGGCGACCACGTCGACTACGTGCACGACGGGCACCTGCACGCGGCCCACGGCGATCACTGGGACGAGCACTGACATGACGAACTCTGAGAGACTTGGCGGGTTGCCGGGGCATCACGGCAACGAGCTGACAGGAGGCACGGTGGCCATCGGAACACGTTCGACTCGCCAGCGCGCGGCAGTCGCCTCCGCGCTCGACAACCTCGACGACTTCCGGACCGCCCAGGAGATCCACCAGGAGCTCCGCAACAACGGGGCGGCCGTCGGGCTGACCACGGTGTACCGCACGCTGCAGGCGCTGGCCGACTCGCACGAGGTCGACGTCTTGAGGACAGCCGACGGCGAGACGGCGTACCGGCGTTGCTCGAAGGGGCATCACCATCACCTGGTCTGCCGCGTCTGCGGCCGTACCGTCGAGGTGGAGGGCCCGGCCGTCGAGCGCTGGGCGGACAAGGTCGCGGCCGAGCACGGCTACGCCGAAGTGAGCCACACCCTCGAGATCTTCGGCACCTGCCAATCCTGCCAACCCCGCTCATAGCCGTCCAGCGGCGCGAGCCATCACCGAGCTCGGGCCCCGGCGAACCTGGTTTGTGGAAAACCTGCCGGCGGTTCGTCGCCACTGGGGCACCGAGGCGGCGAGTCCGCCCAGATCCGACGAATCGCCGGATGGTTTTCCACCATTGGGGAGAACTGGTGGCGAAAGCGGAGGGCCCGCGTGGGGTTTGGGGGTGGGTCAGCTGGTGCGGGCCGGGGTTTCGGCGGCGATGGTGGTGGTGTCGCCGTGGCCTGTGTGGACGACGGTGTCGGGCGGCAGGGTGAGGAGCCGCTCGCGGATGGAGGTGAGGATGGTCGGCCTGTCGCTGTAGGACCGGCCGGTCGCGCCCGGTCCGCCCTTGAACAGGGTGTCGCCGGTGAATACCGCGCCCAAGTCCTCGGCGTACAAGCAGCTGCTGCCGGGGCTGTGGCCAGGGGTGTGGATCGCGCGCAGCGTCGTACCGGCGACCTCGAAGGTGGTGCCGTCGGCCAGCTCGTGGTCCGGGGCGACCTCGTACTGGGTGTCCCAGAGCATGCGGTCGGCCGGGTTCAGCCAGATCGGGGCCTTGGTGGCATCTCGGACACCACCTGCGGCGTTGATGTGGTCGTTGTGGCCGTGCGTGCAGACCATCGCAACCACCCGTCGGCCGCCGATCGCGTTGACGATCGCGTCCGCGTCGTGGGCAGCGTCGATCACGAGCACTTCCTCGTCGTCGCCGACCAGCCAGACGTTGTTGTCGACGTCCCAGGTGCCGCCGTCGAGGCTGAAGGTGCCGGACGTGACGACCCGGTCGATCCGGGCTGCCATCAGAAGACCACCACCGAGCGGAGTACGTCGCCGCGGTGCATCTTGTCGAAGGCGGCCTCGACCTCGTCCAACGCGATCGTCTCCGACACGAACCGGTCCAGCGGGAGCCGTCCCTGCAGATGCAGGTCGATCAGCATCGGGAAGTCCCGGCTGGGCAGGCAGTCGCCGTACCAGCTGGACTTGAGCGAACCACCACGGCCGAAGAAGTCGAGCAGCGGCATCTCCAGCTTCATCTCCGGCGTCGGCACCCCGACCAGGACGACGGTGCCGGCCAGATCGCGCGCGTAGAACGCCTGCTTCCAGGTCTCGGGCCGACCGACCGCGTCGATCACCACATCCGCGCCGAAGCCCCTCGTCAGGTCCTGGATGGCCGTGACGACCCCGTCGTGGTCGAGTCCCGCGGCATGCACGGTGTGCGTGGCGCCGAGCTCGCTCGCGACGTTCAGCTTGCGTTCGTCAAGGTCGACCGCGATCACTCGCGCCGCACCGGCGAGACGCGCGCCCACCACGGCCGCCGTACCGACGCCACCACAGCCGATGACAGCGACAGTGTCACCACGGCCGACGTTACCGGTGTTCAGGGCGGCCCCGAGGCCAGCCATCACGCCACAACCCAGGAGGCCCGCCACCTCGGGCTTGGCCGCCGGATCGACCTTGGTGCACTGGCCGGCCGCTACCAGGGTCTTCTCCGCGAAGGCGCCGATGCCCAGGGCGGGTGTCAGCTCGGTGCCGTCGGCAAGGGTCATCTTCTGCTGAGCATTGTGCGTGTTGAAGCAGTACCAGGGCCGGCCGCGGAGGCAGGCCCGGCAGTTGCCGCAGACCGCTCGCCAGTTCAGCACCACGAAGTCGCCCGGCTCGAGACCGGTGACGCCCTCGCCCACCGACTCCACGATCCCCGCCGCCTCGTGGCCGAGCAGGAAGGGGAACTCGTCGTTGATGCCGCCCTCGCGGTAGTGCAGGTCGGTGTGGCAGACGCCACACGCCTGGACCTTCACCACCGCCTCGCCCGGACCCGGGTCCGGGATCGTGATCTGCTCGATCGACACCTCGGCGCCCAGCCTGTGGGCGACCACTCCACGCACCGTCTGACTCATGCCCCGACGCTAACAGTCCTCGCCTGACCGGCAACGACAGCTCCGTACGGGGCCGCGGACTCGTCAACCGCTACCACGACAAGATCGCCGCCTCTGGCGTCGACCTCGACATCCGGTACGGCGGGGTGTTCGCACTGCTCGGCCCGAACGGCGCTACCACGGAGATCCTGGTGGGTGGTACGTCGTACGGCGAGCAGGTGGGGTCAGGTCCGTCGGACCTTACGGGCAAGGCCTTCCTGCTTCTCGCGCTCGTGGACCAGCCGATCCAGCAACCACTCGCGAGCCAGGGCCTCGACGTCCAGGCCACGAGAGGACGCGGCGGCGGCGAGGTCGTTCAACATGCCCTCCGGGAGCCGCAGCTCCAGCTTGGCCGACGGTTGTGCGGAATCTGCCATGTTCAGCCCTCCGAACAGTCATCGCCGAGTCTACGGCCCACGGCTGAACGCTGTGGAGTGCGTGGTTCTGGGTCCCGGATTACGTCTCGGCGCCGCCGTAACGGCGATCGCGCTGGGCGTAGGTCTCGATGGCGCGCCACAGGTCGCGGCGATCGAAGTCCGGCCAGAGCGTGTCCAGGAAGACCATCTCCGCATAGGCGAGCTGCCAGACCAGGAAGTTCGACGTCCGCTGCTCCCCCGACGAGCGGACGAACAGGTCCACCTCGGGCAGGTCCGGGGCATACAGGTGCCGGGCCACGGTCTGCTCGGTGATGCGATCCGGCTTGAGCTTGCCTGCGGCAACATCCGCGGCGATCGCCTTCATGGCGTCGGCGATCTCGGCCCGGCCGCCGTAGTTCACGCAGAACTGCAGCGTGATCACGTCGTTGTGCTTGGTCCGCTCCTGGGCGTACTCCAGCTCCGAGATGACGCTCTTCCACAACCGCGGCCGGCGCCCCGACCAGATCACCCGGACCCCCATCGCGTCCAGCTCGTCGCGGCGACGGTGGATCACGTCCCGGTTGAAGCCCATCAGGAAGCGGACCTCCTCGGGCGACCGGGACCAGTTCTCCGTCGAGAAGGCGTACGCCGAGATGTTCTTCACACCGATCTCGATACCGCCCTTGATCACGTCGAGCAGCGCGGCCTCGCCCATCTTGTGGCCCTCGGTCCGCGGTAGGCCGCGAGCCTTGGCCCAGCGCCCGTTGCCGTCCATCACGATCGCGACATGCCTGGGGATCAGCTCCGCCGGAATCTGCGGCGGACGCGCTCCGGACGGGTGCGGGCTGGGCGGCACGGGTGCCCTGCGGAGGGTTTCCGCAGGAGTACGACGGCGGGACAGTCGCGGCATGCGCCCGAGTGTGCCGTATCGCTCCGACCGCCTGGCAACCACCCGGTTGTCCACAGCCCTCCGACGCCGTCGGTCGAATCTGGAAAGCTTCCCATTCACTGTCCGCACACCGAAGGGAGATATACACTTGAGTGCGATCCATATATACGGAGGTGCGGCGATGACCAAGACGCTGATCGACATCGACGATGAACTCCTCGCCGGCGCGACTGCCGCGCTCGGGACCAAGACGAAGAAGGACACTGTCAACCAGGCCCTCGCGAGGGTCAGCCGGATTGCCGCCTTCGAAGACCTGATCGAGTTCGCCAAGGGCGGCGGATTCGACGACTCGCTCGACCCGGAAGTGATGAAGGGCGCATGGCGCCACCAGCCACCTATCTGATCGACAAGAGCGCCCTCGCCAGGCTCGCGGTCGGGGACGTCGCCGCCGTTCTTCGAGGACTCGTCGAGTCCGGGCTGACCGCAACAGCCGGCATGGTGACGCTGGAGATGCTCTACAGCGCGCGAAACGGCGACGATCACGGGCGGATTCTGGCCGGCATGCAGGCACACGAGTGGCTCTACATCGAGGACGAGGACTTCGGTCGCGCGATCGAGGTCCAGCGCCAACTGGCCGCGTCAGGCAGACATCGAGCGGTCTCGCTGGCCGATCTGCTGATAGCGGCTGTCGCCGAGCGGCACGGCGTAACTGTCCTGCATTACGACGCAGACTTCGATCTGATCTCTGAGGTGACAGGCCAGCCGACCCGATGGGTCGTCCCCCGCGGCTCGATCAACTGAGCCCCGACCGCCGCAAGCCCTGTGGACAACCACCGAGGGAGACACCCTCCGTATGGCAACCTTGCACTGTCTGCAATCGCCTGGATCGGATGGAGCTGGAACTCGATGATGCGACGACCGCTGATCGGGGCCGCCGCGCTGTGCGTCGCCTTACTACTGAGCGCCTGCAACGGCTCGCCCGAAGCCGGCCAGCTCACCCCCGCACCGACGTCATCGGGGCCATCAACCCCACCGACACCCAGCGTCTCCATAACGGCCTCCCCCGCCTGGACTGAGGAAGAACTCCAGGCAATCACCGCAGCACGATCACGGTATGCGATCGCGCAGGCTGCCGTCGTCAAGGCTTTGAGCGACCCGCGCACGGCGTCACGAGCGGGCCTTGAGAACAGTGGCAATGGCGGCCAGTGGCTGACTGCCGTTTTGAACCAGGCGGTCTTCCAGCGTGACCGCGGCCTTTACCAGACAGGCTCGTCCAAGATCGTTTCGACGGCTGTCAGTTCTGTACACCTGCAGCTCGAGCAGGCCGAAGTCACCCTGGCACACTGCATCGACGGCTCGGGGGTCGTTCTGCGCTACCGAGCGAGCGGTAAACCCGTGCCAACGGGGCCCAGCGACGGCGCCCGCCACAGAATCACCTCGCGCATAGTCCTGGCCGCAACCGGCCCCAACGCCACCATGTGGCTGCTGGTGGACGAGAAAGTGGTCGGCTCTTGTTGACTCACAATCAAAGACAGCTTGCAGTCGGAACTCTGCTGACAACAGCCATCGTTTGGATGAGTTACGTCCCCGTCTGGGGACTCCCGCCCAGACCGGGCCCAGGGTACGAACTGACATGCGACGTCGTCTCGAAGGTCTGCACATGGGTACTGAGGTCGGATATTCCGCTGGAGGCCGACGAAACGGAATACGGACAGCCCAGCCGAAAGAAGGCAAAGAACGCATGCAACTTTCATGGCGCCTTGCAGGCATGTACCGACTCCGCGCTCGGCAACTGGTCGAACAGACAGCAGTGCTACCTCAGACGTGAATTTCCTCAACCCCGTTTCACAGATCCGCGGTGGGGCGGACACACCGATGGCTCGATCTGGGCTTGCGTCCGAGAGCAGGGCTACGACCAAGGACGGCACTACGTCACCCGGTGGGTCTGGCTCCCGGGACCGCCTGACACTGTGGTGACCGATCCGCTCACGCTGGCCTATGAGGCAATCGCGAAGATGCAGCTGGCTGCTCCGCAGATTGGCACTGCACCTGGGCCTGGC
>DASTVQ010000097.1:0-6172 GCA_035759015.1 Kribbella sp. | reverse complement strand
GTCGGCCGTGCACCAGAAGATGTCCGACTCGGGTTTGAGGTCGAAGACGGTGCGGTGGGTGTAGCTGGTCTGGGTGAGGAACCCGCCGGACGTGTGCAGGATGCCCTTCGGCCGCCCCGTGGTTCCTGACGTGTACAGGATGAACAGCGGGTGCTCACTGCCGTGCGGCTGCGCCTCGTGCTCGGTGCCCGCCGTCTCGACCACGTCGTCCCACCAGAGGTCGCGGCCCTCGGTCCACGCGACGTCCTGCCCGGTCCGGCGTACGACGAGGACGTGCTCGACCGTGCCGCTCTTCGACATCTCGAGCGCCTCGTCGACGGCCGGCTTCAGCGCTGACGCGGCGCCGCGCCGGTAGCCGCCGTCGGCGGTGATGACGAGCTTGGCGCTCGCGTCGTCGATGCGCGACTGCAGGGCGGTGGCGGAGAAGCCGCCGAAGACCACCGAGTGCGGTGCCCCGATACGGGCGCAGGCGAGCATCGAGACGACGGTCTCCGGGATCATCGGCAGGTAGATCGCCACCCGGTCGCCCTTCTTCACGCCCAGGTCGGTCAGGGCGTTGGCGGCACGGCACACCTCGTCCTTGAGCTGGGCGTAGGTCACGGCCCGGGAGTCTCCCGGCTCGCCCTCCCAGTGCAGCGCCACCTTGTCGCCGTTGCCGGCCGCGACGTGGCGGTCGACGCAGTTCACGGCGACGTTGAGCTCGCCCCCGACGAACCACTTGGCGAACGGCGGCTGCCAGTCGAGGACCTCGCTCCACTCGGTGGCCCAGTCCAGCCGGCGGGCCTGTTCCTCCCAGAAGGCGAGCCGGTCCTTGGCGGCGGCGTCGTACAGGTCGGCCTTCGCCACGGCGTCGGCGGCGAACTCCTCGCTCGGCGGGAAGGTGCGGTCCTCGCGCAGGAGGTTCGACAGGGCTTCGCTGCTCACCGGTGCTCCTCTACAGATGTCGTACGTCGCCGAGCTGTGGTGCCTACCCCACCAGGGTCCGACGTCCCGGGCAAGGCTGGCCGACCCCCCGAACCGGAGCGGACCGGCTGCGCCGCGGGACGTTCCGCGCGCAGCCGGTCCACTTCGCAGGTGGTGCCTAGTGCGTGACCGCCTTCTCCATGCCGACCCCGGTGAGCGAGCGCACCTCCAGCTCGGCGTGCTTGTACTCGTTGTGCTCCTTGCTGAGGACCGTCCCGAGCCAGCCGAAGAAGAAGCCGAGCGGGATGGACACCAGGCCGGGGTTGTCGAGCGGGAACCAGTGGAAGTCGGTGCCCAGCCCGAACAGCGCGGCACTCTTCTCCTCGCCGGTGGCCGGGTCGACGGTCACCTTGCCGGAGACGACCGGCGAGAAGATGACCAGCACGACGGCGGAGATGAGGCCGCCGTAGATGGCGGACACCGCCCCCGTCGTGTTGAACCGCTTCCAGAACAGCGAGTAGATGATCGCCGGCAGGTTGCCCGACGCCGCGACGGCGAAGGCCAGCGCCACCAGGAAGGCGACGTTGAGCTTCTGGGCGAAGATGGACAGCACGATCGCCACCGCGCCGATCACGAACGCCGAGATCCGCGCGACCTTGACCTCCTGGCCCTCCGGCGCCTCGCCGCGGTGCACGTAGTTGGCGTAGACGTCGTGCGCCACCGATGACGAGGACGCAAGCGTCAGGCCCGCCACCACGGCGAGGATCGTCGCGAACGCCACCGAGGCGATGAACGCCAGCATGACCGTCCCGCCGGTGGTGCCGAAGAACTCCTCGCCGACGGCTCTCGCCAGTTGCGGTGCGGCCGTGTTGCCGGCCGGGTCCTGGGCGGTGATCGCCTCCGGGCCGACCAGTGCCGCCGCACCGAAGCCCAGGGCCAGCGTCATCAGGTAGAACGAACCGATGATCCAGATGCCCCAGATCACCGACTTGCGCGCGTCGTGCGCGGTCGGTGTCGTGTAGAAGCGGATCAAGATGTGCGGCAGGCCGGCGGTGCCGAGCACCAGCGCGAGCCCGAGGCTGATCAGGTCGAGCTTGCCCGTCAGGCCCTGTGCGTCTGTTGCGTAGCGCAGCCCCGGTTCGAGGAACGCGGCGCCCTTGCCGCTCTCCTCCGCGGCGCTGCCGAGCATCTCGCTGACGTTCCAGCCGAACTTGAACATCACCAGGACGGTCAGCAGGGTCGCGCCGGACATCAGCAGCAGCGCTTTGACGATCTGCACCCAGGTGGTGCCCTTCATGCCGCCGACGGTGACATAGAAGATCATCAGGGCACCGACGGCGATGATGGTCACGTTCTTGGCCGTCTGACTCGATACGCCGAGCAGCAGTGAGACGAGTGCGCCGGCGCCGACCATCTGCGCGAGCAGGTAGAAGCTCGAGACCACGATCGTCGAGGCCCCCGCCGCCGCTCGCACCGGACGCTGGCGCATCCGGAAGGCGAGGACGTCACCCATCGTGTACTTGCCGGAGTTGCGCATGAGCTCGGCGACGAGGAGCAGCGCCACGAGCCAGGCGACGAGGAAGCCGATGGAGTACAGGAAGCCGTCGTAGCCGTAGAGGGCGATGATGCCGGCGATCCCTAGGAAGGACGCCGCAGACATGTAGTCGCCGCCGATGGCCACGCCGTTCTGCACGCCCGAGAACGAGCGGCCGCCGGCGTAGAAGTCCGCTGCGGTCTTGGTGTGCCGACCTGCCCAGACGGTGATGGCGAGCGTCGCGCCGACGAAGGCCAGGAACAGGATGCTGGTGAGGGTCTGCTGCCCGCCGGAGACCTCGGCGGCGAGGGTGGCGCCACTCATCGGACGTCTCCTTCCAGCTCGTGCCGGATCTTGGCCGCGAGCGGGTCGACGTTCTTGTTCATGTGGCGCTCGTAGAGCCAGGCGATCAGGAACGTGGAGACGAACTGCAACAAGCCGAACACGTACGCCACGTTGATGTTGCCGACCAGCTTGTGGCCCATGAAGTCACGGGCCCACCCCGACGCGATGACGTAGAGCAGGTACCACGCCAGGAACGCGACGGTCATGGGGAACACGAAGCTGCGGAACCTGCGGCGGAGCTGCTGGAACTCCGGACTGCGTTGAGTGCCGACCAGTCGGTCGCTTTCCTGCTGGATGTTGCTGCTCAACAGGCCTCCTCGGATGGTGGGCGCGCCTGCGTCCGGCGGGCGCCGATGTGACCTGGGTCACTGTGGCCGTTATCGAGGGGTTGCCTGAAGAGCGGCGTTTAAACCTGTCGCCCAACGGTCGGTGGGTTGCGACGAACGGTGCCCTGAGCAGGACCAGTGGTCGGTCAGGAGGCCGCCGCGGACGTGGCGTCCTGGATGACGCGCTGGGGCAGCCACCGGACCGCGGCCAGCGCCCCGAGCAACGAGACGATGCCGGCCAGGACGAACGGTGCGCTCAGGCCGAAGCCCCGCGCGATGAGCCCGCCGGTCGCCGAGCCCACGGGCATCGAGCCCAGGCCCACCAGGCGGTACGCGCTGGTGAGCATCGTGCCGGCCTGGACGAGCAGCACCGCCCGGACGATGCCGCTGGTGCCGAGCCGCTCCCGTGCCCACGAGGTCAGCGCCATTCCGCCCAGCCCACCGAGTGCAAACGCGCCGAGCAGGAGGCCGAACCCGCGCTCGCCCAGGCCGAGCACGTCCTGCACGTAGAGCACGGCGACGCTGACGACGGCCGCTGCGGTGCCGTTGACGACGGCCAGGAGCAGGCACAGCGTCCGCAGCACCTGAGACCCCCACAGGTAGCGCATGCCTTCGACCAACGAGCTCCACAGCGGTGGCGGCGCCGGCCGTTCGACCGCGACCGGGCGGGCCAGGGTCAGCACGAGCACACCGCTGACGCCGAATGACACGGCGTCGATGGCGAACGGGAGCGATGCTGCCGCGGCGAACAGCAGGCCCGCGAGGGCCGGGCCGACCAAGGACGAGGGGACGGTCAGCCCCGCCTGCAGCCAGGTGTTCGCCACCTCGAGCTGCTGCCGTCCCACGAGCGAGGGCAGGAAGGCCGACGCGGCGTTCTGGTTGAGGATCCCCGCATCCCGGAGACGAACGCCAAGCCGATGACGAGCCCGAGGCTCGCGGATCCGGTGGCCACGGCCAGGGCGAAGGCGCCGAACAGCATCGCGCGCACGGCGTCCGTCGCGGCCATGATGCGCCGTCGCTCCCACCGGTCGGCGAGGGCTCCGGCGACCAGCCCGAAGGCCCGCCACGCCGCGTACTGCCCGGTCTGGACCAGCGCGATCTGCGCCGGGTCGCGGGTCAGCCGGGCCGCGAGCAGCGGGAGGGCGACGAAGGTGAGGCCGTCACCGAGGGCGGACACCGTGCTCGCGGTCCAGAACCGCCAGAACGCGTTACCGAGGTCCCTCATCGGTCGCCGAGCGCGATGGTCTCAGGGGCGTGCAACCGGACCATCGTGCGGCCGACATTCGGTGCGATCCGGTCCGGGGTCCGCAGCGACACCACGACCATCACGGCGAAGGCGACGGGCACCGTCCAGGCGGCCGGCTGCGCGAGCAGGGCACCGACCCACCCGGCCCGGTCCACCCCGGCGATGGTCGCGGTCACCGCCGCGGTGGCCAGCCCACCACCGACCAGCAGTCCGGTGGCCGCCCCGACGCTGGTCAGCCGCCGCCACCAGATGCCCAGCACCAGCAGCGGGCAGAACGACGAGGCAGCCACCGCGAAGGCCAGGCCCACGACGTCGGCCACCGCGAGCGTCGAGGCGAGCAGCGAGAGTCCGAAGGGCACGACGACGGCGAGGGCCGCGGCCATCCGGAAGTCGCGAACCTGACCGCGCAGCACGTCCTGCGACAGCACCCCGGCGACCGAGACGGTCAGTCCCGACGACGTCGACAGGAACGCGGCGAAGGCGCCGCCGGTCACCAGCGCGGTCAGCAGCTCGCCGCCCACGCCGGCCACGAGGCGCTCCGGCAGCAGCAGGACCGCCGTGTCGGTGCGGCCCGTGAGAAGCAGGTCGGTCGTGTACACGCGGGCCAGCGCGCCGTACACCGTGGGGAACAGGTAGAACAGGCCGAGCAGGCAGAGCACGATCAGGGTCGTCCGTCGTGCCGTCCGGCCGTCGGGGTTGGTGTAGAAGCGCACCAGGACGTGGGGGAGGCCCATCGTCCCGAAGAAGAGCGCGAGGATCAGCGAGTACGTCGCGTACACCGGGTGGCCGCGCCCTCCCGCTCCGGACAGGGGGCTGGCCCAGCGGTCGTTGTCGGCCGGTTCGAGGGACTGCGCGTGTGGCACCGTCGCGCCGGCCGGGAAGGCCAGCTCCGTGCCCATCGCGGCGGTGTGCGGGCCCAGCGCGAGGGGAAGCCGCTCCCCGTCGTACGTCGTCCCGTCGAGCCGTCCGTCGACCACGACGGCGACCGGGTCGCGGACGACGAAGCGCACCGTCGCCGACACGGTCACCGAGGTGCGCTCGGCGAACGTCGGCGGCCCGTCGTCCGGTGTGGGGGACCCGTCGGCCTGCCAGGCCAGCACGAGGAACAGCACCGGGACGGCGAGCGCCGTGAGCTTCAGCCAGTACTGGAAAGCCTGGACGAACGTGATGCTGCGCATGCCCCCGGTCGCGACGCTGAAGACCACTACCGCGGCGACCAGCAGCCCGCCGACCCATCCAGGCGCTCCCGTCGCGAGCCGCACCGTCAGCCCGGCGCCGACGAACTGGGGCAGCAGGTACAGCCAGCCGATCGTGACGACGAGGATGCTCGCGATCCGCCGCACGCTGCGTGACTCGGTGCGGGCCTCGGCGAAGTCGGGCAGCGTGTAGGCGCCGGAACGCCGCAACGGCGCGGCGACGAGGACCAGCAGCACGAGGTAGCCGGCGGTGTAGCCGACCGGGAACCAGAGCATGTCCGCGCCGTAGGTCAGGATCAGCCCGGCGATGCCGAGGAACGACGCCGCCGACAGGTACTCCCCGCCGATCGCGGCAGCGTTCCAGGCGGGCGAGACCGTGCGGGACGCCACGTAGAAGTCGCTCGTCGTGCGGGACAGCCGCAGAGCGAACGTCCCGATCAGGACGGTCGCGACGATGACGACGCCGATCGCCAGCCCCCCGTACACCGCGTCGCTCACGACCGGTCCACCCACCTGGTCGCGATCATCGACCTTGCTCCGCGGCGGTCTTCACGATCGCTCCACGAGGTCGGCGAAGTCGTGCTCGTTGCGCTCCGACTGCCGGACGTAGAACAGCGCGCCC